>JAIRSL010000048.1 GCA_031255475.1 Treponema sp. | reverse complement strand
GTCCGCAGATTTCGCAGATTTTCACAGATTTAAGAATGGGTTTTGCCGCAAAATCCGCTTAATCTGTGAAATCTGTGGACCTTTTTTATTTTCCATTTGCTTAACTTGTTGACAGTGCTAAAGTTTCCCCGCGTAAGCGGGCTCTTGGGTATGAAACCCTTCGCTGCGAATCAAAAGGAGGCGAGAAACCAAAGGGAAGAACCGTGCGGGAATAATCGCTAAGGATACCGCCCGGTTGACGGGCAGATTCCCGCGTGGTCTTAAGGCATTACGGATAGAACCCCTAACAGAAATACAAGCGCCGCCGGCCGCTTTACGGCGAAACAAAGACCATCCCAAAGTCCCGGCAAAGATGCTGCGCGGCCGTCCTGCCCGAAAGGAGGGCCGGCGGCATCCCGCCGGGAGGCATGATACGCTGACCGGCAAAGTAGACGTTGTTCATCCCTTTCACCTTGCAGGGATACGCGGCCCGCCGTTGTCCGGGGGCCGTCCTGGTCATCCAGGAACCGTGATAAGTACCGCAATAGCGCTCGTAGGTAAGAGGCGTTGCCGTATCCCTAACCGCGGCCTTGCCCTTCAGCACCGGGTATTTTTCTTCCAGCCTGTCCAGCACGGCATCGGAAAGTTCCCGCTTACGCGCTTCGTACTCCCCGTTCTCCTTTGCGCGTTTCCAGTACGCATAGGTATCGCCCTTAGACAGGGTAACGGTTACCGCGGAACACCCCGCGGGCGCGTATCCGGGATACCGGGCGTAATTGCGGAAACCAAGGCTCTTTATGGTCATGCCCGCGTGTTCAAAGGGCCTGTCCAGGGGAAAAATCGCCGATTCCGGAAGTTCCGAAAGATCAGCCTCAAAGCCGTAACAGAGGAAGGAGTTCATCGTGAGATCCGTATCCCGGCGCATGGCCGCAACCCAGGGTTCGCCGAGGGGCTTGTCAAACAGCGTATCCGCCGCGGCAAGGGTATCGGCGGTGACTATCACCGCGTCGGCGGGAATGGTTTCTCCCCGGACAGAAACCCCAACGGCCTTGCCGCCGGAGACCAGTACCCGGTCCACGCGGGAACCGTAGCGGATCTTCCCGCCTAATCCGGTGAACCGGTTTTCCATGTTTCCCGCCATAGCCAGGGAACCGCCCTCAATATAGCCCCCGTCACCGGAGACATAGCATCCCAGGATGAAAAACAGGGACATAGCGTCATAGCCGGGACCCACCACATTCGACAGCAGGAGCCGCAGTACGGGATTCTTGAACCGGCCGGCATAATTTTCGGCGGTGACGCTTATCAACGGCGCCATACGGGATAACGCGGGAATCATCCTGACAAGATCCCCCGGCCGGAGCGGTTTTTTCCCTTTTACTTTGAGCCGGGGTATATCCATTATCGGAATGATCATCCGGGCGAAACGCCGCAGATCCCGGCAGAGTTCCCGTATGGCGGCCGTATCCTCCGGGGATCTCTCATATAAGTGAGCTTCTAATTTTTTTATATCCCGGTAAAGGGAAATACGCGGGCCTCCATTATCGCAGACCAGAAAGGGATCGGTATATATGATCCGGGTAGCGTCATTAATGGCCCCAACCTCCCGCCAGAGCCTGTTGAGGGTTTTCTCGTCACCCGACCCGTTAAGCCAGTGCATTCCCCCCTCAAAGAGGTAGCCTTTCCGCCGCCAGCTTGTACAATTACCACCCGGCCCGATGTGGGATTCGCAGATAGTCACATCGAATCCGCTTTTTAGCGCGTATATCCCCGCGGACAGCCCCGCAATCCCGGCGCCGACAATAACAACGTTTGCCATAAATCCTCCCGAAACAATGTATCACGATAAAGGGAAACAGGGCAGCCCTGGAATGTATCACGATAAATGACGCTCCCCACCCTGTGGGCGGGGCTGTTGGTTAATTCATCAGCACCCGCGGATTAACCGTGAGCCCGTTTTTGTAAACCGTAAAGTGGAGATGAGGACCGGTACTGAGGCCGGTACTTCCTACATCGCCGATACGTTCACCGGTTTTGACGTAGGCCCCGGCCTTGATCCGGATTACGCTCATGTGGGCGTAGAGGGTCCGGTAGCCCGAGTGATGGGAAATCACCACGTAATTACCGGAAATGTCGTTGTAACCGGCGGCGCTGACCCGGCCGGACATGGCGGCCCTGATCGGCGTACCCGAAGGGGTCCCTATGTCAATCCCGGTATGGAACTGCCGGTTTCCGGGAGCGAAGGGGCTTGAGCGGTATCCGTACGGAGAGGTGATGTAACCCCGCACGGGCCAGATAAAGAGGTCTCCGTTGATCTCCTGCAAATCCATCCATTCCAGCCGCGCGCCGGGTATAAAAAGGGTGGACCCGGCGTTCACTTGTTCCGAAAAAAGCTCATTCACGGTTTGAATATTCCCGAAATCGACGCGGTACTTTTCCGCGATGGCTTCCAGGGTGTCTCCGTCCTTCACAGTATAGAGGATGCCATCCTGATTGGGGATGCGCAGGACCTGCCCTATACGGAGCAGGCGGGAATTTTTGATGCCGTTCAGCGATATAAGGGTATCCTGGTTCAGGCCGAAATTTTGGACTATTTCGCCTATGGTATCCCCTTCCGATACAGTATAGGCGGAATAGGAAAGCATTTGGGGCAGGGAGTATTCGAAAGGCTCGGGCGCACCCTCAAGCCCGGCGTCAACCGTCAGGGGGTTTAGTACGGCGGTTTCTTCACCCTCCACGGAAGCCGGCACCTCGTAGTAGGACATACCCATGCCGTTTTCGGCGTTAACGGCATTCTGTTGCCGTGCGGAAGAATACCCGGACGGAAGACGCAGGACGGAGAAAAAACCGGGAAGATCAAGAACAGAACAAAGTGAAAAAACCAGCAACACCCGCAAGGCGGTGTTTGTATAAAAATATTCCCGTTGTGGCACCACATACTCCAAAAAGTTATCTATGACCCATCCTAAAACCAATTACCGATACGCCGGCGCGCACGTTTTTGGGGAGGCCTGAGCCGTTAGCCCCTGCGGTTTCTCAGTCTTTTATCCTGCGGCCCATCGGTCCGGCGAAACTGCGGGTTTCATATATATAGTATATCGGAATATTTTTCTGTCAAGCGGTTTTTATTTTACGCAAAAAACCAGGTAACCGAGCCTGTTCCAAATGCTTGTATCTGTTCAGTCGTGAAGAATTTGGGCGCATCCCCGCCTACGGCGGGGACCGGGCTATCCGGGGCTTCGGACCCGGCATAGCCGGGTCTGCTTCGCACCCCTCCTATCCCTTGCGCGTTCGCGGGGTTAAAAAAACCGCCGCCCCGGATTGGGGCGACGGCTGTTACCGGGTTCCCGGTATCAGATTATCAATCCCAGCCGGAGTCAGGCGGCTGGCCGAAATTGTAGGACAGAATGCCGCTCGGTCCCACGGTGTCGTCTTTGTGGTGAGCATAATCAATATAGACCGCGTGGCCCTTGACGATAGAAGATTTTGCTTCATTATTCTTTGGATTGTCCGGGTTTCCGTCATAGCCGTAGATTGTTCCTTTACTCACGCAAAATTTAGAAAGATAGGCGCAGTATACCCCGCCGCCGCTACCGCCGGACTTATTACCGGAGATTTCCCCGCCGCTCATGTAAAATACACCAACACCATCACCGTGGGCCACGAATACCCCGCCGCCGTCGCTATTGCTGGACTCATTACCGGAGATTGTCCCGCCGATCATGCTAAACGCCGTGGTTTCACCCATGTATACTCCGCCGCCGCTGTTGGAGGCGATATTCTCGGAGATTGTCCCGTCATACATGTTAAACCTACTCCTATTCACGGATGTCCCGAATACGCATACCCCTCCGCCGTTGTTGGAGGCGATATTCTTGGAGATTGTCCCGCCGTTCATGATAAACTGGCTTGTTGCAGTGAAGCTGATCAGAAGTACTCCGCCGCCGAAGGAGGTGAAATTATCGGAGATTGTCCCATCGTTCATAGTAAACGTACTATTAGTCACGGATACCCCGCCGCCGGAGGAGGCGGAATTATCGGAGATTGTCCCATCGTTCATAGTAAACGTCGTGCTTTCAGTCACGCATACTCCGCCGCCGGTATTCCCGGAGATTGTCCCGCCGTTCATAGTAAACGTGCTTCTATACGTGACTACCCCGCTGCCCAGGGTGCCGGAATTCCCGGAGATTGACCCGCCGTTCATAGTAAACGTACTTCTGAACACGGCTACCCCGCCGCTGCCGACGTTGGAGGAAGAATTCCCGGAGATTGTCCCGCCGTTCATGGTAAACATGCTATCGGTCACGTTTACCCCCCTGATCACATCCTCCTCATCTCCGGTCCCCGACAGGACGAGATCTCCGGCAAGGGTTACCTTTGCCCCGTTCGTTATGTTCACAAGACATTTCCCGCCTTTGGTCCCTATAGCGATCGTTGCCTGTAATTTTCCGCCGGATGTCTCCGGATCATCACAGAGGATTATGGGCGGATAGATATCAGAGCCGTCTTCAGATTCGTTGTTTATATCTATCTGATCCTCCACATTCACCGTACCCAGAATAATGATTGCTCCGGGGCTTATATCATCAGTCTCCTTTCCCTGCCAATGGGGAGATTCATACGCCTCCGCCAGTTTCGCCAGCGCAGTCTGTACCGTTGCCAGAGGTTGTCCTTTTGTACCGGGGTTACCATCGCTCCCATTGGGCGCCACGTAATAACTCTTATACGGCTCATCCCCCCAGATAGGGTTCATCTCTACATCGCCCGCCGTGTTGATTATATACGGCGGGTAGCTCACCTCCCCGTCTTTGTAGACGATCAGGTATATGTACTCCCCATCATCCAGGGGGCCGTCTACCGGCCTCTCCACCCAAATCTTCTCTGCTACCTCAGCCAGATGACTGTAGGCCGAATAATCGGGCGTCTTTCCCTGATCATAATCATCCTTCGACACCACTGCGTAGTACACGTCCGCATCGCCGGTATACCCCTCCGTGATAAACTTTATCTTCGGGGTATTCGAATCCTTAGGCCCCAAAAACATCCCGTCTTTTACCATCAGTTTCATGTCACCATCATCGGTCCCGGTCGACTTCTTCGGTTCTATTTTAAACCGTACCGCCCCGTTCCCGTTGGCTCCCTCCGTAGCCAGGGTCTCACCCTGCTCGAGATCGGGATGGTGGAAGCTGTTAAAGTCCGTTTTATCGTTTTGCGCCTCGTCGTTTACCCCGTTCCGGATTATCCATACCGGTACGCCGTCCTCGGTAACCGCCGACTTCGTTTCAACTGTCTGCCACCGTTCTGCATGCAGGTTAAAGGGCACGTATTTCATCTCAAAGTTCACCGCTCCGGTTGTCCCTATCTTGGCAAACCCGTTATTGGGATCGTTCCCTTTTGTAAACTCCCCTATAGACCCGGTGACAATATTCCCGTTCAGGGTCGGTGTCCCGGAACTACTCTCCGGGGTACTCCACCCCGCGTCCCCCAGTAATCTCACCTTGACTATGGGACCGCTCTTGAGTTGTAAGATTTCCCCGGCATCGTCGGCTACAATCTTCTGGGCATTTATCAGGGCCGCAAGTCCGCTGACGCTCCCCGTAAGGGCCCGCTTTATGGTCCACGTTACGTTCCAGTTTACCGGCATCAGGCCGGCTTCTCCCGGCTTCCCCGCGGTTATCACGGGGGCAACGGAATCTTTCCCCGCGGCGGTAAACACGGTGTCCACTATGAGGGGCCACATGGTCACCGTTACCTTCCCGCTCCCGGTTACCGTCTGCTCCTTTAACCCGGCGGCCAAAAGGGTCGGCGGACCGGACGTATACGCATACTCCCCATCGGTCTCATCATCGTAATTCCGTTCCAAATGGCCCATCAACAGCAGGAAGTGGTATTTGCGCCCGAAGGGTATGGACTCTATCCTGAGTTCCGCCGCCAGTTCCGTGTTGCCCCCCCGGCGAGCCTCTTCAAAGGCAACGATCTCCCCGGACACATCATCTATCACGATAAGCTGGATGATGTTGCGGATGTCCCCTTTGATGCGGGCAACATCGGGTCCGGCCACGGATCTGGCGGAGTCTTCCCCAATCATGATGTCCACGGAAAAGGGTTCCGCCAGGGGGTTGTCCGCCGTACTTGGGGGGACAACGGAAACAGGGTTAAAACAACCTGCCAGCAGGACTGCCAGGAAACCGGCCGCGAAAAAGCCAAAGATCTTTGCGGGATTCATACACGACTCCTTAGTTGTTTACCCGCGATAGGGTAACGATATATTGAGAAAAACCCGCGCCCGAAAACCAGGACAGGATAACTCCGAGGGGGGATACGATGAGAAAGACATAAGGATATGGTACAAAGAAAAAATTTTGATCAGAATCTAGTGAGGAGGAGGGAGCAAAAAAAAATATTTTACTTACATAAGAAAGAAACCGTGCCTTAAGCCGGTTAGGCATTACCCGCCTCCGTATCGCTTCTTAATAACCGAAATATAAACAGATTCTATGCATAAATATAGCACATAAAAATAAAAAAACAATAGCTAGGGAAAAAAAATACAAAAAGCGGTAACAATTCGGCCGTAGTGTGATTTCAGGCCATTTCCCGTTCCTCGGGCGTTAACAAGGGGGCAGGGAAACCGCTCCCCGCCTGGTCAGCCGATAAGTTCCGTAAAGCCGGCCAGAAGCAGACGGGCTTCGGCAGAGCCCTCTCCGGGCAGGGACGAAAAGATCCCCCCTGCTTCGGCAATAAGCGCCCGGCCCTGTTTTTCGGCCTCCTCCAGGACCCCGGCCGCGCCGAGCGCCCCGATGAACTCTTCCACCTCGGGAACGCCGGTCCCCCCGGCCCGGGCCGCCGCGAAACACCGGGCCGTCAGCGCGCCGGCTTCGGGACAGCGGTTCAGGTAGAGCAGCACGGGGAGGCTTTTCTTTCCTTCCACGATGTCATCCCCCCGCTTTTTACCCGGAATCCCGGTGGTCAGGTTTTTCACGTCATCCAGTATCTGGAAGCCTACTCCCAGCTTCTCCGCCGCACTTCCCAGAGCCGCGGCAAGGCTCCGGGCGTCTCCTTCGGCCGGCCTTCCCGCCAGGCCGGAGTAGACCCCCAGTACCGCCGCAAGACGCGCCAAAGCCCCGGTTTTAAGGCGGCACATCAGGGCGTATTCTTCCGGGCTTGGCCGGGACGCGAAATCCCGGTGCCAGGCAATATCCATGGCCTGCCCCAGGTGAAGCCGCCGCATGTGTTCGCCCCAGATCGCGTAAACCCGCCCTTTAAGTTCCGCCGGGACATCCCACTCATCTATACACACCAGCGGCAGGAAGTACAGAAAACATCCCCCATTAATGGCCGTATCCGTCCCGTAAATCAGATGGGCCGCAGGCCGTCCCCTCCGCTCGTCCGAGTTATCTTCAATATCGTCGTGAATCAGGCTGGCGTTGTGGGGCAGCTCTACCAGAGGCGCCAGGGGCAGCGCCGCGTCCCCGCCGTCCAGGGCTTCGCAGATCAGCGTCATAAGGAGGGGCCGCCACCGTTTTCCCCCGCGCCCGACTATATCCAGCCCCGGCGCGATCAAAGAAGACGCCAATGCCGGAGATACGCGCCCCTGTCCGGGAAAAACCCGATCCGCCCAATCCGCGCCGGGATTTTCCGGCAGGACGGCATTGATCCGTTCTTCAATTTTTTGAATTCTGGAGGAATACCGGTGATCTTGAAACGAGACGACCATGTCTTTAGTTTGCATATAATGCGTAAAAGGTCTAGCCGTTCAACAGCGGCAATGCTCAGCTTACCCCGTCGTTGTTGGTGAAATTCCCGCCCCGGACAAATACGGCCGAATTTTTTTTTGAAGCGCGAAAAAAATTCTGTTTCAAAAAACGCGTATCGGGTGTATCCTGAAGCATGAATACCAAACCGGTACGCCGCAGGTTTCTTCCCGTGAACAGCGTTATCGTCCGCTTCGCGGCGGTAATGCTGATCGTGCTGGCCCTTCCCTTTTCAATCGTGCTGATCTTTACCACGGACCGGCTTTCCCGGATGGAAAAAGAAAGCGCCAACCGGTTTCTTTCCGGTAATCTGCGTACCCTCTCTTCCGCCCTCGATGAGGCCCTCGCGAACCTGGAACGCCTCCATGTCTTTATCTTTATGGACAAGGAATTTCTTAACGGCATCAAACGACTGGCGCCCTACAATAGCCGGGAAGAGTACGGCGATTATTTCAATACCAACGGCATCAAAAACCGGATCAACAACGTGGCGATTACCAGCAATTATATCCACTCAATTTACGCCTATTCGTTTACCGCCCGGCGTATATTCTCTTCCAAGGTAAACTGGGACGCCGCCTTTAACCACTTTTACGGCGCTCCCTGGCTCGATACCTACCGGGAGAATTTTTCACAGGATTCGGGACGGTTCCTGCGGACCATTCCCTGGTATTTCACCCGGGACATTACGGACGGCCGGAGCATCCTTGCCTCCTACCGGGAGGTGTGGGCCAATAATCAGCCCATAGGCCTGGTTTCCATCAACGTGGATACCGCGGAAATCGCCAGGAAGCTGCGGGCGGTGAATCCCCGCAAGACGGGGTACACCTGCATCATCGACAACCGGGGGAACATCATCCGGGAAGCGGAAACCGCCGGTACGGAAGACGTGGACGGCGCGCTGTTCAGCTTTATGGTCCCAAAAATACCGGAAGATTCCGGTCAGGGTTTTTTTAATTTTCCGTACCGGGGAAAGGAAATCTTCGTTTCCTATTACACATCCCCTTACAGCGGTTTTAGGTTTGCCGCCGCGGCGCCCCTGGATCAGATACGGACCAGTACCCCCGTAATGACCCGGCTTATCATGCTCTTCTTCCTGCTCCTGGTTCTGCTTATAATAGTAACGATGCTTTTAGCCCGGTATTATTTTTGGACGCCGGTACGGGCGCTGTTTGCGGGGATGAGACAGGTCGAAGAAGGAAATTTTTCGGCCCGGCTTCCTCCCGACTCAAGCTACGAGTTCGGTTACATCAACGACAATTTTAACCGCATGACGGATAACATCCGAAAACTCATCGAAGAAAATTACGCATCAAAACTGGTAAGCAAGGAAGCGCAGCTAAAAAACATTCAGAACCAGTTGAACGAACATTTTTTGTACAACACCCTGGATTCCATTCACTGGCTGGCCCGTAAGGAAAACGCGCGGCAGGTGTCGGACATGGTATTTTCCCTGGCGAACTTTTACCGCATCTCCCTGTCGTCGGGACGGGATGTGATCCCGGTCAGGGAGGCGGCGGAAATGATCCGCAATTACCTCTTTATCCAGCAGTTCAGGATAGGGGACGCCATTTCCTACGCCATTGACTGCGAAGAAGATCTGGCGGAAGAAGAAATACCCAAAGGGCTGATCCAGCCCCTGGTAGAAAACGCCCTGACCCACGGACTAAAATCCCTTGACCGGCCGGGAAAGGTCCGGGTCTGCTTCGCAAAAACCGGGGACGGCAGGGCCATGCGGGTACTGGTGGAGGATAACGGCCGCGGATTCGGCGCGGAAAAACTGCGGCAGGTCCGGGAACAGCTTGAAAAAACCGAATCATACCAGGATCAAAGTTTTGCGCTTAAAACGATTCAATCCCAACTGCGGTTGTATTATAATGTCACAAACGCCGTACATATTGAAACCGCTCCGGAAGCAGGCGCCCGTATCTGGTTTGAAGTTCCCCTGAACACAAAAACAAGCCTTGCCGGAACCGCTTAAAAGGGGACGGCGGGAATGATTAAAATGATAATCGTGGATGATGAGTACATCATCCTGGACAGCCTGAAGACCCTGATCGATTGGAATTCCATAGGGGTGGAAGTAACCGGAACCGCGGATAACGGCGCCGCCGCCATAGACCTGACCCTGAAACAAAAACCCGACATCATTCTGTCGGACATTTCCATGCCCTGTTTTTCGGGGCTGGAAATGCTGGAAACCCTCAGACGGAACGATTTGGATGCCGAGGTGATCTTCATCACCGCTTACGGCAAATTCGAATATGCGCGGGAGGCGATCCGTCACGGGGTATTCGACTACATCCTTAAGCCCGTTGACGAGGACCTGCTTTTGCAAAGCGTATCCCGCTGTGCGGCAAAGATCCGCGCCGAAAAACAGCGGCGGCGTCAGGCGGAACAGAACGCCTGCGAAGCGGAACGCCGCCGGGAAGAAATCTTCCTCCGCTGCCTTACCGGGGGAAAATTTCCCGGCGAAGCGGAATGGGCGGAAACCGGCGAAGCGGGGGCCGCGCTGCGCCGGGAACCGTATTGCACCCTCATCGGTTTCTTGCCGGAAGACGCCGCCGGGGCCTTCCCCGATCCCGGCGTGTTTCCCCCGTCCTGGCCGCTTGTCACCCTCCGGGCGGAGGAGCGCCTTGTCCTCTGCCTTGTGGGTTCGCCGTTTCCCCTCCGGCAGGATTGGCCTTCCTGGGCCGCCGTGACGCAAGGGCAGGCAGGTTCCCCAATGCCGGAGCCTTCCGGGGAAAGTGGGGATCCCGCCGGTTCTTTCCGGGACTTTACCGTTGTCGTGAGCGAAAGCGCGGAAGCGCGGTCGTGCTTTGAACGGGCCTACGCGCAAGTTTCCTTCGCCCTGATATGGGCGGAACGCCGCCGGGAGAAAACCGGCAGCGCGCCGGGGCTTTTCTTTTTTGCGGAACTCAAAAAACTGTGCGCCGGGTTTCCCGGCTTCGACCGTATCTGCGCTTCCCTGGCCCGCGCCGTTCGGGAAGGCGGAACGGAAAAAATACCGGAACTGCTTTTCCGATTTTTTCTGGGCTTTTTGGAAAAGGAAATTTTCTATGACATCGACATGGTGGAATTGTCCTGCATCGAAGTGGCGGAGCACGTCCGCACGGCAGGCGGCGAGTACCTATACGCCGCCGAAACATCCACAGCAATTCCTGAACACCCCGGAGGTTCCATCCCGGCGTTCAAGAAAAGCATCGCTTCCGGCGCCGGCCTGCGCCAGGTCTTCGCGGCAACGGTGAACGCCTTAATCAATTTCCGCGAAAGCGTTATCCGGGAGGAAACCCGGAGTTCCCGGCGGCTGGTTCGTCAAAGCGTCCGTTACATCCATGAACATTACGGGGAAGAAATAACCCTGCCCGCTTTAGCCGGCCGCATGTTAATTTCCCCCAACTATCTGAGCAAGATATTCAGCGCCGAAATGGGGAAACCTTTTTCCCGCTATCTTCAGGAATACCGGATAGAAGAAGCAAAGAAACTGCTCAGGGAAAATTTCGACAAAGTGTACGAGGTGGCCGCCAGGGTCGGTTACGCCGATGTGGTTCATTTCAGCAAAATTTTCAAACAGCTTACCGGCATGTCTCCCAACCGGTTCCGGAACCGGCGGTATTAAAGATAGAGCAATTTGTCCATCAACATCAGGTTTTCGTCCGGCGTAGCCGCGGGGATTTCGCATCCGCCGGCAATAAGACTGGCAGCGTTTCCGTCCCGTATGCAGCGTTTCACTTCCCGTTCCATAAGTCCCGTACTGCCCCGCAGGAAGACTTCCGAAGGATCGATGTTGCCGGAAACAGCGGTTTTAGTGTCTTTGAACAGTTCCACTGCGTGTTTATAATCAACCATCCAGTCGATGTCAAGAATATCGCTTTCAACATCCCGCAGCAGTTCCAGTATCCCGGTAATGTTGCCGCAAATATGCAGTTTTTCCCTGGCGCCGAGGGAATGTATGTAAGCGGCAAGGGCTTTGTCACAGGCAAGGCCGTATTTTTCGTAGAGTTCCGGCCCTATGAGCGAAGCCACCGCGTTGCCCACTCCGATAAAATCAGCCCCCGCGTCTATCTGGGCCTTGGCGAAACGTTCGGCCTGTTCAAGAACAATGTCCAAAAGTTCGGGAATGTACTCTTCCCCGGTTGCGAGATCCATGAGGAAATCGTTTACCCCCCGGAGATCCGCGGCCTCGGCAAGGCAGCCTTCAACCCACCCTATGACGGGGTAATCGCTTCCGACTTTTTGGCGCAGAAGTTCACAGCCCCTGATGCGGTCCAGGGTACGTTCGCAGTCATACGGATCAAAACGCCGGAGGACCGAAAGATCGTGATCGTCTCCAATGAGGGGCGCTTCTGGATAAGGTACGGAGTGTTCCGGAAAGACGAGCCTGGTCCCGAAGGCCGACGCTTCGCGCATGGGATCGGAAATAACAGAAACACTGTCGACGCCGTACTTCCCGGCGCAGGCGAGGTTTCCTTCTACGAGTTTTCTGTAATCCGTAACGTATTCCCGGTATGAAACGCCGGCCTCCCGCGCCGTTATATGCATGAAGATGTTCATGTTGGGTATCTTATCAACCGGTTTCCCTGCAAGGCGGGCGTTAAGCCGTTCAAGCGAAGTCATACCCCTTCGCCTTATACGTCCTTGGATCGGTTGTCCTGGACCCGCTTGGCCTTCCCTTCCGACACGGGGAGGGACCCGCTTTCGTGAAGTTCCACCCGGGGATTAATGGTTATCAAAGCCTGAAGGGTCTTGCGTATTTTTTCCCGCAAGGCGTTAAGGGGCCGGGCGTCGTCCATAAAGATATCCGGGCCTACTTCGGTCTTGACCGTAAGCCGGTCCAGGGACCCGTCCTTTTCCACCACAATAAGATAGTTGTTCCCGACCTCCCTGATGCCCATGATCACTTCCTCAATCTGGCTGGGGAAAAGGTTTACTCCGTTGATGATCAGCATATCGTCGGTACGGCCGGTGATGCGCCGGAGCCGGCGGTGGGTCCTGCCGCAGGGACACGGATCGGGGTAAAAACCCGAAAGGTCCCGGGTACGGTAACGCAGAATAGGGGTGGCTTCCCGGCAGAGGATGGTGAGTACCAGTTCCCCGATTTCGCCCTCAGGTACGGGTTCCAGGGTTTCCGGATCGACGATCTCGGCGATGTATCCGTCCTCCCAGAGGTGAAGGCCGTTTTTCGCCTGACATTCAAAGGCCACTCCGGGGCCGCTCATCTCGGAAAGGCCGTAGGAATTGTACACGTCTATATGCAGAAGTTCCTCAATACGGCGGCGGGTATCTTCCGAATACGGTTCCGCCCCGGCAAAGGCCCGCTTAAGACTTATGCTGTCCCGGCTCACCCCTTCTTCCTTCATCCTGGACTCTACATGGAGGAGGAAGCTCGGGGTAGCGTGAACCACGGTGGTGCCGAAATCCTGCATCAGTTTGAACTGGCGGGTGGTATTACCGGATCCCGACGGAATCACCAGCATACCAATCTCCTCGCCTCCCGCGTGGAAGCCCAAACCGCCGGTAAAAAGGCCGTAGGAGATCATGTTCTGAAACACGTCTGTCCGATTACACCCCGTCCCGTAAATACACCGGGCCACAAAACCGCTCCACCGGCCGATGTCTTGCCGGTTAAAGTAGATGGTAGTGGGGGTCCCCGTGGTACCGCTTGAGGCGTGGAGGCGTATCACGTCCTCCAGGGGGACGCTTAACATCCCATAAGGAAAGGCTTCCCTAAGATCGTGCTTGGTAGTAAAGGGGATGCGCTTAATGTCATCAAGGCTCTTTATATCCTCCGCTCCCCTGATTCCCACCCTGGTAAGCCGCTCTTTATAAAAGGGGGTTCTTAGGGCATAGGTTATCATGTCTTTTAGCCGGGCAAGCTGCCAGGCTTCCAGTTCCGGCCGGGGCAGCGTCTCCATCTTCGGATGCCAGTATTGGTAGTTCATCCCGCATTTCCTTTACCGGCCGCCGCTTCCTGATTCTGACGGGAAGCGGCTTCCCGGCCGAGCCGGAAAGCCCGCCGGTTCACCTCCGCCAGGACGGGATCCTTCGCGCCGAAAACATCGCCTATAGCGTTTTCCAGGATCTCCGGCTTGACCGGGAGGAAGGGGGAAGAAGCGCCCACCATGACCATGTTCACCGACCGGGGGTGTCCCGCTTCCCTGGCCAGGCCCGCGGCTTCTATAAGCCGGTACACAGGGAAGCGTTTAATGACCCGGATGACGGCCGCAACCTCGGGATAATCCGGAATATTGACAACGGGTTCCGCGGAAGTGACCAGAACCCCCTGGGGAGAAAGCCATTGGGCGTAACGGAGGCTTTCCAGGACTTCCATGGAAACGATGAGATCCGCCCCGCCCCGGGGGATCAGATCCGACGGAATAACCCCGTCAGAAATACGGAGGTGGGCCAGCACCGCGCCTCCCCGTTGGGCCATACCGTGTACTTCCGACTGGCGCACCGCCAGCCCTTCGGCGACCGCCGCACGGGCAATAATGGCGGCGATGGAAAGTACTCCCTGCCCGCCGACCCCCGCAAGGATGATGTCCTTCTTCATATTTTGCTTCCTCAAATAAGAGCCTGCTACACTTATCTTACCGGTTTTGCGTATACAAGGACAAGTATTATGCCGGCAGCAATTTAACATTTCATATCCGGGTAACCCGGTAATACTTCTCTATCCGGTGGAGGGACCGGAAAGTCCCACGTTCGCCAGGTTCAAAACGCCCTGCGGCCTGGGCCGCAGGGCCTGTAAATATGCATGTTTCCCTGGAAATCTATTCGGTACGCTTTGAAAAGGCTCACTGCGGGCTTTCCGATCCCTCCACCGCGTCAATCCGTTAATTGTTTGCTACCTAAAGAAGAGAAGGGCGGAACGGCCGAGAGGAAACCTTTCGGAAATATGCCGCGCAGGATTGTAATGTTAAATTGCTGT
>JAIRSL010000012.1 GCA_031255475.1 Treponema sp. | reverse complement strand
GTTTCCCTTTGGCCGCCTCCGGGACGCCGTGAGCGGGAGGTTCTGGAACGGGAAATCCGGGAGGCCCTGGGTCCCTTCGGAGGCCGTGTGAGTCTGCGGGATGGCGAACCGCTGCTGGCGGAATGCAGAAATAAAGCCTTGTTTTCTATAAATAAGGAGGTGTAGAATAAAGAAACAGCGGAAAATCGCTTCGGCTATCGGGTATAACCCTGAAGAAGGCATTCCTCGGATTATTGCTTCCGGGCAGGGCCGGGAGGCGGAGCGGATTATAGCGCTGGCTCGGGAAGCGGGGGTTTCCGTAGTGGAAGATCCCGCGTTGGCGGCGGCGCTGACGGCCGGTCTTAAACCGGGGGATTATGTGCCTCCGTGGTGCTGGGAAGCGGCGGCAAAGATACTGGCGTTTGTATTCGCAAAGGAAGCTCAAGAATGAAGATTCCGGTCAGCGCTCTGCGGGCGGGCTTTATATTTTCGAAACCTGTTTATATTAGCGATAACAATCTTCTTGTACCTGCCGGAGTTGAGATACGGGAAAAAGATATTGAACATCTCCGTTCCTGGGATATAGAAACGGTTGAAACCGAAGGGGCCATCATAGGCGAATCTTCGGAAGACGCTTCCGAATCCGATAAGGCGGCCGGGGAACCTGGCGCCGGTACGGGGCAGTCGGCCGGCGAAGGTCCCCCGGCACAGGCTGCGGCGAGGCCGGAAAAAGCGGCGCTGATGGGCAAGGTAATTCCCGAAGAGCAGAAGATCGATATTATTTTTCAAAATTATCAGGATTTTATTAAAAAAATAGACGATTTTTTTGTTCAGATAACTTCCGGCTCTGTTCCGGATATACGGGCGGTGACTGTTATAACCAACGGGCTGCTCCAGGGTATCAGGGATAGCCGTATTACCGCCATTGGCTACATACTGGGGAGCGACATACAGAGTCATAAACTGGCTAAAAATTCTATAAATACCGCCATACTTTCGGCCTTAATCGCCGGAGACTTCAAATTTTCGGATCAGAATATACGGCAGCTTATTGCGGGCGCCCTGTTGCATGACACGGGAATGCTGAAGCTGCCCCAGTAGATTCTGAATAAGCTCGGGGGGCTCTCCCCGGAGGAAACCCGGCAGATGCAGGTCCATCCCCTCTATTCATACCACATCGTTTGTACGGAACTCAAGTTTTCAGAGGACGTGGGGCGTATCGTCATACAGCACCACGAACGCTGGGACGGGGAAGGGTATCCCCGCCGTTTCCGGGGGAAGGAAATCGCCATGGGCGCGCGTATCGTATCGGTAGTGGACGCCTTTGAAGCCATGGTAAGCGAAAAACCCTACCGGAATTCCATGATAGGATACCAGGCCATGAAGAACATCCTCTCTGATAATTCCCGCCGCTTTGATCCCGATGTACTCAAGGCTTTTGTCCGAATCATGGGGATTTATCCCATCGGTTCGATTGTACGCATGAACACCGGCGCCGTGGCGCGGGTCACCGATGTCAGAGGAGAAGCTCCCCTGCGGCCGAAGATACAGCTTGTGATCGATGAAAAGGGCGCGGAAATTCAGCCAAAAGAGAGGAAAATCATCGATCTCCTCAAGGAAAAGCGCTTTTTTATCATCAGGGCGCTTGATCCCAAGACAGTCCCGATACAGACATGAACAAGGGACGGGAAGGAGAGAACCGGGCTGCGGCCGAGGCGGAAGCGGCGGGGATGCGGATCGTTGCCCGGAACGTTCGTTCCCCGGCGGGAGAAGTCGATCTTATCGCCCTGGATGGAAATACCCTGGTATTCATTGAAGTAAAAACCTGGTCTGTTTACGGGATTGAGAGCCTGTCTTACGGGATAAACCGGAAAAAGCAGCGGCGGATCATAGAAACCGCTAAGTATTTTCTTTCGGTTCATCGAGAATATAATGGTATGGCTGTTCGGTTTGATGTTATTTTTATCGGTTCCGGAAAAATAACCCGCCTGGAGTCGGCATTTACGGAGTGTGTATGATCGGAACTCAGGAACAGGGCCGGATGCCCCGTTCCGGAATTGAAATTTTGCGTGAAAAAATAGATAATGAAGACTATCTTAATGAAGCTATTCAGCGGATTGCCCAGGTCCTGAGCAATGAAATTCTGGATATTTCTCAGGGAGGTTTAGTTCATGGGCGGCAGTGGAAAAAGCGGAAATAACCGGAGAAAATCTTTTAAGCGCCGGGATACGGGCGGTGATAATTGGCAGCATAACCAGCAGGGCCAAGGCAAAAAAAAAGGCGGGGAGCCGTATCATTTTGATAGAAAGCACGGGGGCATGTATGACCGGCCCAAGTGGACTCCGGTAAAAATGCCCACGGATCCTCTTCCCGTCCCGGATTGTTCAGTCTGCGGGAAGCCGGTGAAGGATATTGCTTCCGCCGTAACAGACAGGGCCACCGGGATGCCGGCGCATTTCGACTGCGTCATTGCTCGAATTTCGGAGAATGAACGGCTGGAAAAGGGAGACACGGTTACGTATATAGGGGGCGGGCGGTTCGGTATCGTCCATTTCGCCAATCCTCATGATACCCGGAACTTTAGGGTAAAAAAGATCATCGAATGGGAAGATAAAGGGAATAGGGCTGAATGGAGACAAATCGTAGCCGATCATTTTTCGTTGACGTAGTATGGCAGATAACGCAGAAAATTTTTTGTTGAACCCGAAAATTGTTGAAAATTACTCCTTTCTTCAAAATATAGGAGTATTTAAATATATAGAAGAACTGAATCAGGAAATCCGTCATTTTAAGCGGCTGCTTTCGGGGGCCGCGGAAATTTTCAACAGGACTTCTATCGATGACATAATAAACGCCACGGTTTGGCAGATTTCCGATCAGTTCATTCCTTCCTTTATTGTTTTCTTGTGGAAGCCCTACCAGAATAAGCCTGATGTGATCATCAGGGCGTATAAGAACTATAAACTGGTGGATCTGACTGTTGACATTGATTCCATCATTTATCTGGAGCCGTTTTTTCGGCAGAACCCCCAGTCCATCAGTTATAAAATTCTGCGGCAGTACATAAAGGATACCGATGGGGACAATCCGGTTACGGCGGCTCTGGACGAATTGTCGCCGGAACTGGTGATTCCCATTCTGGGGCCTTCCGGCGGGCTTTATGGCATTATCCTGATAGGGGCCAAGATGCTGGCGGACTCCTATAGCGAGTTGGAACTGGACTTTCTGAATAAGATTATGTCCTTTGTTTCTCAGGCCATCCAGAATCACCTTCATTATGAACGTTCCGTCCGGGATATAAAAACCGGCTTGTTCAATCACGGTTTTTTCATCACCCGGTTGAGTGAAGAAATCGCCCACGCGACCCGCGGGGAACGGGAATCGTCCCTCATTGCCATTGACGTGGACCAATTCAAGTTGTTTAACGACAATTACGGGCATCTTGCGGGGGACAAAGTTCTTGAGTACATTGCCATGGTTATCAAGCAGAGCGTCCGTATGGAGGACGTGCCTTCCCGTTTTGGAGGTGAGGAATTCAACATCCTTCTCCCGAACACGGACCGGAATACCGCTTTGATCGTAGCGGAACGGGTACGGAAGGCCGTTGCCGCCATGGAGGTTCCCTGGTCCCCGTCTTTGCCCCAGGTGACCATCAGTCTGGGGGTCTTCACGTTTAACGAACATACGAAACTTCCGGCGGACGAGATCCTCCACCGGGCGGATGAGGCCTTGTACCGGTCTAAGACAAACGGCAGGAATCGGACCACCGTATCGGCGTCCCAGGGTTTGTACCATAAGGCACGGCAGATTGAAAATGGAAAAAAAGCCATCGAAAAAACGGCGGATGTGGAGGAAATTCAGGATACGGAGGCCAGGTAATATGATCGGTATAATGGGGGCCATGGAGGACGAGGTGGTTATGCTTCGTAAGGTTATGACGAAAGCGAAGTCATGTCCCACGGAACCGGGAGGGGGTGAATTTATCCGGGGAAACCTGGAAGGGAAACCGGTAGTTTTGCTGCGTTGCGGTATCGGCAAGGTCAACGCCGCTGTGGGCTGCGCCCTGCTCATAGAACGGTATAAACCGGAAGCGGTGATCAACACCGGCTCCGCGGGAGGCATAGACGGCGCCCTTGGATTTGGGGACGCCGTCATTGCCGACGGGCTGGTCCATCATGACGCGGATGTTACCAGTTCGGGCTACGCGCCGGGGCAGATTCCCGGTATGCCGGCGGTCTTTACGGTTCCGGAAAACCTTATACGCCGGGCGGAACGGGCGGTGGACGAACTTGTGGAAGAAGGGCGTCTTCCAAAAACCTTTCACTATGTCAGGGGTTTTATCGGTTCCGCCGATATGTTCATGGACACGGAGGAGAAGATAGCGCGTATCCGCCGGGTTTTTCCCCGCGTCCTCGCCGTGGAAATGGAGGGCGCCGCCATCGCCCATACCTGTTTTCTGTTCTCCGTTCCCGCCCTAATCATCCGGGCCGTATCCGATATAGCCGGTGCGGAAGCCCCCATGAAGTTCGACGAATTCCTCCCTGTCGCTTCCCTCCATTCCGGAGAAATTGTCCGCCGTATCGTTCGTAATTGGTAAGAAAACAGACGTGCGGATAAGATAATTAATTGAAGGAGAACCTTATGCGGAAAATAGCCAGTTTTCAAATCGATCATCTCCGGTTAAATCCGGGACTGTACGTGTCCAGGAAAGACCGGTTTGGAGAGACCGTACTTACCACCTTCGACCTCCGTTTAAAGAAGCCGAATGTGGAGCCGGTCATCGACATGCCCGCCCTGCATACCCTCGAACACCTGGGGGCAACGTTTCTCCGTTCTCACGCGGATTGGGCGGACCGGGTGGTCTACTTTGGGCCCATGGGGTGCCGTACCGGGTGTTATCTGATCCTGGAAGGGGACCTCTCTTCCGAAGACGCCCTGCCCCTGGTCCGGGAGATGCTGGACTGGATTATCGCCTTTGAGGGGGCCATCCCCGGCGCCGCTCCGGCGGAATGCGGCAACTGGCGGGAACAGAATCTGGATATGGCCAAATGGGAAGCCGGACGTTACGCCGCAATACTGAAGAATCCGGCCGGGGAGAACCTGAACTACCCGGCGTAATATTTGTTGCCGGGGAGGGTTTTCCGCGGTTGAAGTTTCGAAAAAGCCTCCTCATTGTCCCTTTTTTTAATCAACATACCTCGCCTTAAAGGGAAATTTGACCCACATCTTTCTTAGTCCGTGCTATACTCCTAAAGAGCCGGGGTATGTCGT
>JAIRSL010000283.1 GCA_031255475.1 Treponema sp. | reverse complement strand
TGCTCAATGAGGAGGATCGTCGTCCCGTTGCGGTTTATTTCCCTGATGATGTTGAAAATCATCTTGGATACCAGAGGCGCGAGTCCCAGCGAAGGCTCGTCCAGCATGAGGAGTTTGGGATCGGTCATCAGGCCACGGGCCACGGCAAGCATTTGCTGTTCGCCGCCGCTTAAAGTACCCGCGCTTTGGCGCATACGCTCTTTAAGCCGGGGAAAAAGATCGTAACAGCGGTCCCGGTCCCGGCGTATGGCCGCAGTACCGGTGCGGGCGTAAGCGCCGAGCCGCAGGTTTTCTTCCACCGTCAGGTTGGGGAACACGTGGCGGCCTTCGGGGATCATCACAAGGCCGGATGAAACAATCTCCCGGGTGTCGCGGCCGGCTATGTCCTCGCCGTTCCAGAGTATCTTCCCGGCGGCCCTCTTTACCAGGCCCACAACACTGTTGAGCATGGTACTCTTGCCCGCGCCGTTCGCGCCGATAAGGGTGATGATCTTGCCGCCGGCGACTTCAAGATCGATGCCCCGGAGGGCGTGGATGCCGCCATAAAAAACCGAGAGACCTTCCAGCTTTAACATCATTCAACCCCCAGATAGGCGTCAATTACCTTCTGATTCCGGCGTATCTCCGAGGGCGGGCCTTCGGCGATTGTAAGGCCGTAGTCCAGCACATAAAGCCGGGCGCAGATGCCCATGGCTACCTGCATGTGGTGTTCAATCAACAAGACGGCGATCTTGAATTCGTCCCGTATCTTGAGGATAAAGTCCATGAGTTCCTGGGACTCCTGGGGATTCATCCCGGCGGCGGGTTCGTCCAGCAGCAGGAGTTTCGGCTCCGTTGCCAGAGCGCGGACAATCTCCAGGCGGCGCTGTTTTCCGTAGGGCAGGGATACCGCGTTGTCGTCCGCGTTTTCCAAAAGACCCACGGAACCAAGCAGGTCACGGGCAAACCGGCGCGCCTTCCGTTCCCGGGCCATATAGGAAGGCAGGTGAAGTACCGATTCAAACAGATTGGGCCGTTCCCTCAGGTTGCAGGCGGCAAGGATGTTCTCCATCACCGTCATCTCGTGGAAAAGCCTGATATTCTGGAAGGTCCGGGCAATACCCGAATCCGTAATCTTGTGGGGAGGCTTGCCGGCAATGTTTTTCCCGTTAAACAGGATATCCCCCCTGGTGGGGGCGTAGACCCCGGTGATTATATTGAAAGCCGTGGTCTTACCCGCCCCGTTGGGACCGATAAGGCCGACTATCTCGTCATCGTCCACGATGATGGAAAAACCGGCCACTGCGGTAAGGCCGCCGAACTGCATGGCGACATCTTTTGTTTCCAGCATTCAGCGCCTCCTTAACAGCGATTTGACTTTCAGGATCAACGGCGAATTCAATATGAGGTTCCAGGAAAATTCTTTTTTGCCCATCAATCCCTGCTGCCGGTAAATGACCACCACCAGTAATAGTACGCTGAACACCACCATGCGCAGGCCCGGCAGTCCCTGGGTCCTGATAAAGAGCAGGTTCAGCGGGCCGTCCAGAAAACGGAGAAATTCCATGGAGACGGTCACCACGATGGCGGCTATTACGGAACCGGAGATGCTGCCGTTCCCTCCCAGAACAACGATGAGTACGATGTTGTAGGTCAGGCTAAAGGTAAACATCTTGGGGTCTATGGTGTTCATGAGGTGTCCCAGCAAGGCGCCGCCTATTCCGGCGATAAAGCTGGAAAGGGTAAAACTTACGATTTTTACGCGGGCCGCGTTGATCCCCATGGCCTGGGCGGCGATCTCGTTGTCCCGGATCGCCTTACAAGCCCTGCCGAAGGCCGAATTGATCAGCGCCGCCATAAACACTATCGAAAGTACCGCCAGGGCCCACACCATCCAGGTGGTTGAATACTTAGGCAGCCCCTTGAGTCCCAGGGCGCCGTTGGTTACGGACTGAAGGTTGGTCAGCACCACCCGGATGATCTCCGAGAAACCCAGGGTGGCAATGGCCAGGTAGTCGTCCCGGAGGCGCAGCACCGGCGTGCCGATCAGAAAGCCCGCCAGAGCCGCCACCGCCCCCGCAAGGACAAGGGCGGGAATAAAGGGGAGTTGTACGTTCGCCAGAACCGGTACGATAGGGGCCAGGAAGAAATTCATCTCTTTCTGGGCGGGACTCATGGTGAGGAGTGCGCTGACGTAAGCCCCTATGGCCATAAACCCCGCATGGCCCAGGGAAAAGAGCCCCGTAAACCCGTTGATAAGGTTAAGGGACAGGGCAAGGACGATGTAGATGCCGCAGAGGTTGAATATCCGCAGGGAAAACGGGGTAAAGATGGTATCCGCCAGAGCGATAAAGGCCAGCGCTAAAACCGCGGCGGAAACGGTCAGGATACGTCCGGTTTTGTTCGACACAGGTACTGCCGTCATAAACGCCCCCTCACACTTTTTCTATCTGGTTTTTGCCCAGAAGTCCCGAAGGTTTTACCAGAAGAACGACGATGAGGAGCACGAAGGCGAAAGCGTCCTTGTACCCCGTAAGGGTAGGCAGAAAGGCGATGATCATAAGCTCTATCAGCCCCAGGAGGAGGCCCCCCAGGACCGCCCCGCCTATGTTGCCTATGCCCCCGATAACCGCGGCTATAAAACACTTGAGCCCCGGAATCATCCCCATGGTGGGATTTAGCTGGGGATACTTGATCGCCCACATGACCCCGCCTATGGCGGCCAGAACCGATCCCGTGCCGAAGGTGAACGACACGATCCGGTTCACGTCGATGGCCATAAGCCGGGCCGCGGCCAAATCCGTGGAAACCGCCCGCATAGCCATCCCGGTTTTAGTCCGGTACACGATGACGAGCAGGACGGTGAGCAGCGCCGCCGTCAGAGCCGGAATGACGAGGCTGATGAACAGCACCGATACCGATCCGATGTGGACGACTTCGTTGAAAAAGCCGGGCGCCGGGAACCCTTTGGGCCGGCCTCCGAATATCACGGTGGCCAGGTTCTCCAACAGAAAGGACGCCCCTATGGCGCTGATCATAATGGAAATCTTGGGGGAATTTCTGAGGGGCTTATAGGCCGCCCGTTCAAGGCCAATACCGAAGATCCCCGTCAGGCCCAGGGAAACGATAAACGCGACCCACCAGGGCATAAAAAAAAGGGTAATCCCGTAAAACGCGGCATACCCTCCCAGCATAAAGATGTCCCCATGGGCAAAATTGATAAGCCTGAGTATCCCGTACACCATGGTATATCCAATGGCGATTAGAGCGTAAAGACTGCCCAAGGCCAGGGCATTGGAAAGATGCTGTAGAAAAAGTTCAAATGTCACGACACCCTCCGCGGCGTTCAGCGAGGACCCGGTATCCTTAAGGCCCCGGCTTTCTTTGGGGCGTTACGGGGACGGCTGCGGCCTGCCGCCGGGACGCTCCGGCAAACCCCTGTACACGGCGTGATTCCATCCCCGCCGGGGCGGAAGACCGTGAAACTTGCGGGGCAAGCCGGCGGCCGGAGCCGGGGGGAGGCTTCCCCCCTTCACCAATTTTATCCGGTTAGGGATTTACAATAGTCTTGAATACGAATTTTCCGCCCTGCACGGATTTGATAAAGGCGCTCTTGGTGGCGTCCCCGTTGGCGTCCAGGGTAACGGTTCCGGCGGCGCCCACAAAGCCCTGAGTCACCGCAATGGCGTCACGGATCTTCTGGGGATCGACGGAGCCCGCCCGCTTGACGGCGTCCAGGGCCACGAGATACCCGTCATAGCCCAGGGCGGTAACCGCCGCGGGTTCTTTGTTGTACCGGCTGCGGTATTCCCTGAGGAAGGTCTCCGCCACCGGAGAAGCCGCGTGTTCGGAAGCGAAGAACGTGGAGAACACCGCGCCTTCGACACGCTCCCCGCCCACATCGATGAATTCCGGGGTCTCCCAGGTATCGCCGCCGATAATGGGGACGCTGATCCCCAGTTCCCGTGCCTGACGGATCACCAGGGCCGATTCAGTATAGTTGCCGGGGGCAAAGATCACGTCCGGGTTCAGGGACCGGATGGAGGTAAGCTGGGCGCTGAAATCCTGATCGCCGGTGTTGTAGTTGACCGTGGTAAGAACGGCGTTGGCGTTGCCGGTCAGGGCTTTGAAGTTATCGCTGAAGAATTTCGCCAGGCCCACTGAATAATCGTTGGAAACTTCCTGAACGATGACCGCGGTCTTGGCGTTCAGGTCCCGGAAAGCGTAGTTTGCCATAACCGTTCCCTGGAAGGGATCGATAAAACATACCCGGAAATAGTAATCGTTCCCGGCGGTTACCAGGGGGTTGGTGCAGGACAGGCCGATTACCGGAATATGCGCGTCTTTGGCGACTTCGCCCCCGGCCATGGCCAGGGAGGAGCCCCAGGAACCCAGGATGATCTGGACCTTATCCCTATCTACCAGGCGCTGGACGGCATTGGCGGCTTCAACCTTGTCGGACTTGTTGTCTACCACCACGAGTTCCACCTTGTAGGTTTTCCCCGCTACTTCCACCGTGGGGTTAAGCTCGTTGGCAAGCCTGATGCCTTCGACTTCCATGGCGCCTCCCGCGGCGTTGGCCCCGGTCATGGGTTCAAATACCCCGATCTTGATAACATCCCCGGCGGTTCCGGCCTGCTGGCCGCCTCCGGCAAACACCGACAGGGCCGGCAGAGCCAGAATCAGGGCGATTCCTAAAACTTTTTCGATTTTCTTCATGATTCCTCCAAAATAATAGACATAAAGATAAAAAAATATAAAGAAAAACCAAAAAAAGAACAATACCCCTGGACAGGGGATAAACCATTAAGACATACTTTATAAGCAACGGTTGCGATTCCGATCGTAACCGGTATTACATTATTGGTGCGTTTTTTTAAGGAGAATTTATGAAAACGTCTTTTAGTCTGCCGATCTGCGGAGTTTTGCTCATCGGTTCGCTGGTATTCATGGCCTGTCCGTCCGCCACCGGTCCGGAAAATTCGGAGCAGTTCTATAACGTAAGAACGGAGACCAATCCCCCGGGAAGCGGGTCTCTTACGGTGTCTCCCGGAAGGGGACCCGCCGGGACGAGGGTAATCGTAAGCATTATGTCGCCGGATGACTCTTATTTGGATGAAGTATTACTGGACGGCGTTACCAAAGGGAGTCCCAATCCGTATGTATTTACGCTTTTAGACAAGGATGTCGTCGTTACAGCCGTCTTCAAGCCCTTACCCGCCGACAATTACAAGGTTATCCTGAGACAGCCTGCGGAGGGAGGGACCGTATCTTTCACCATTGCGGGAGCCGAAGGTAAGGAATACGGCCCGGCCGGCAGCACAGTTACGCTGTCCAATACCCCTGCGTCGGGATACATCTTTAAGGCGTATATGGTAGACGGCGTTACCGGCCTTGATGCCGCAGAGCAGGTTTCTTTTCAACTGCCCTCCGGCAACGTAATAGTATCGGGCATATTTGAGAAACTCGCGGATAAAACGGCCGGGGACCTCATTACGGCCGGTAAAGACGCCCTGATAAGAGGGGATTTTGCGGTTGCCGTTAACGCCTATGAAGCCGCCTATGCCAAGGCTCCCGATAATGCCGAAGCCCTGGTTTTTTCCTCCCTTGGCAAGCTGGCTTCGGTCGCGTGGAGCAAAGAAACGGGAGACTTATTCAAAAACCGCCTTGGCCTGAAGTATTACCCCAATACCCTGGACGCGCTGCTCGATATCGAAAGCTGGTTCGAGTATTATCCGGCTGCCGATCCCGAAAGCGGCGACGCCGGCATTATGCCGCCCCTGACCGTCCCCGGCTGGCTCACGGATAAAAAGCCCTATCAGGAGAGTCTTGTCACGATTGACGGCAAAACCGTCGCAAGCAGCGTAACATGGTCCCTCATTCTGGCGGCCAATTTCCTCGAATATAACGCCGCCGGTCTTAACGGCATCCTGGATGATGTGATCGATAAAGTGTTCAACAATCCCAATATCGCGGAAGCGGCGCAAAGAACCGCGGCGCTCAAGGGGGAACTTCCGGTGGAACTTGACGCGGCGCTTGTCCGGGCCTTTGGACTTGAGAAATATTTGGGAGACAACGAAAAAGTGTATGTGGGCTGGGCTGAACTGGAACTGCTGCTCAGTTCTCTCAACCTGGTAAAGGCCTCCCTGCTGTATGTGGACTCTTATAAATGGGACTACGACATCAGCTTTGTAAAGAACCTGCCCTGGGACGAAAGCGTCCTGAAACAACTGGAGGCCATTATCACCGATAACCGCAACAAGGTCCTGCCTTTTAGAACGGGCTTTATGACCGGCCGGGGCGGGAGTTATATAGAAAATTCCAGAAGAACCTATGTCGAAGCCCTTACTTCGAGCATCGCCGTTTACGACTACTATGCCGAAAACGCGGCCCTGCTCCCCGAGGCACTCAGAGAAATGCTGCAAGAATACGCGCCCTACAAGGCCGAGGTCGAAGGCATCAAAAATGCCATCAACGGGAAGGGAAAATACACCCTGGAGTTGGACGACAAAAGCATTCCCATCGACTTTGGCAAACTCTTTACTTCCGGCCAGTTTGCCCTGGACAGGCTGATCGAAAACGAAGGCTCCGGCAACACAAAATCTCCCGTATTCTACGGCTGGGACGGTACAGCCCCGGAGCCGGCAAAAATTACAAAGGCCGCTGATTTCGAAAACCCCGCGTTCAACACCATCGGGTTCAAAATCATAACCGGCCCGGTTGACGAGGTCTTTGGAGCAGGGTTCGGCAGGATGCTGTTAGAGGAATCAGAATTTGCGGACCTCGGCGGGTTTGTTTTCTTTAATCCGGCGCAGGCCCGCATGGCCTGGGCGGTCTACCACTGGGATGAAGGGGGCAAAGAGCTCATCACCGGCGGCCCCGGAAAATGATCCGGCTCCGGGCGCGGCGCGGTTCCCGTAAAGACGGCCGCGCCCCATACTGATTACACCCAATCCCCGGCGCGCGCCGGGGATTTTTTATCCTTTGCCTTTCCCCGCCCGCGAATTACCGGACCTGAAACAATAACCCGCCGGCCTTATTCACGCTATACGTCAATCCCCAAAAGCGATTTTGCCAAAAGGCCGATGGCAAATGAAACAGCCGCCACGCCTAAGCTGATAAGCGCCATTTCCCCAAAACGCCGCCAGAAGGAGAGGGATTGGACAACGGCAAGATAAAAATTGAACAGGAAGATGATAAGCGCCACAATGACCAGCATGACCGCGAAAGCCGCAATGTACATGGCGTCGGGCAGCAACAGATAGGGCAGGACCATCAACGCCACGGTGATAAGGTAGGCCATTCCGGTATACACGCTGGATTTAAGGGCTTTCTGATTGCCGTCTGTCCGTTCGGCCAGGTAGTTGGAGGCCGCCATGGACAGGGTTGCGGAAATCCCGGTGATAATGCCGGACAGGGCGGTAAGGCGGGTACTCGCCAGGGCAAAGGTCAGCCCCGCAATCGTTCCGGTAAGCTCCACTAAGGCGTCGTTCAGGCCCAGCACCACGGCTCCGGCGTAGTGCAGCCGTTCCTCGTCTATCATCGCCATAAGGCGGTCTTCGTGTTCTTCCTCATCCGCAATAATGGCGGGAATTTCAGGCAATTCCGCTATCAGAGGCCGGTAGCTTTGCGCCCCGGCGTATTCCTTTTTTTCCAGCAATTTGAGGGTAAAGGTAACGCCAAGAATACGGCACAGAAAGAAGCGCACATACATCCACACCATGTTCGGGCGTATCTCCTTTCCCGTATAACTTTTCCACACTTCGTAATGGCCGCGCTCCGATTTTGCCAGGGACAGTAAAATGGTTTTGTTGCCTTCGTCCTTCTGCCACCCGGCCGCGTTTTCGTATAAGAGACTGTCGTTTAGTTCCGTCTTTTGAAACAACAGCAGCTTTTTGTATACCTTCGGTGATAATTCCATCTTTGACAAATACTCCTTAACTTTTTTCTTGTACGCGCTTGCGCACGATCCGTGTCAAAGCAACCGGCCCTGGGTATCCCTGGGCTTCCGGTTTTCTTCCCGGACCAGGGGAACAAGTTCCTCCAGCTTTTCCAGGAACCGGCTTGGGCCGGCCTCCAGCTTCCTTCCTCCCAGGGTCCGTTTCCGCGCCCAGGACAGGTAGAGTCCCCGCCGCGCCCTGGTCATGGCCACGTAGAGGAGCCGCGCTTCTTCCGCTATCCGTTCCGGCGTCCCGCCGCCTGTGTCTCCGCCGTCATACAGGGTAAAGGGCAGGATGCCTTCTTCAAGGCCGGCCGCAAACACATAATCGAATTCCAGCCCCTTGGAAGCGTGAATGGTCATGACCCGGACGGCCTCCCGCTTTACCGGCCCGTCCGGCCCGGCGTCCCCGCTTCCGCTGACCGCCAGGGTGTCCAGGAATTCCCCGATACTGCCGTACATCCCCGCCAGGGCAAAGAGCCGTTCGGCATACCGGGAATTCCCCGGATCTTCACCGGCGGCCTCTTGTTTGCCGCGCCTCTTTACCGCCGCGTTCACCGCGCCGTCCCGTTCCGCTTCCTGCCAGGCCGTCCGCGCCGCATCCGCCGGAGACTGTCCGGCAAAACGGGCGGCCTCAGCCGGGGACCATCCCCTCAGCCGGTCGAGCACGGTCTTGACCGGTTCCTCCTCCCACCAGGGCCGCTCCCCGGTAACTTCAAAGGGAAGGCCGTGATCCGTGAGGGCTTTGGCAACAGGCCCGGCCAGCGCGGCGGTCCGCACAAGAACCGCACATTCCCCAAGGCTTGTAAGCTCTTCTCCCGCCGTGTCCGCGCCGTGCCCCGCAACCCGGCTGTCCAGGGCAAAGAAACTCGTCCCCCCGATAAGCCGGGCTATGCGCCGGGCTATGCCTTCGGCTTCGGATTTTTCCGTAGGATACCCGGCCCGGAAAAGGCTTACCGCCCCTCCTGTCCCCGCAAGGCGGACGCCGGTCAACTGTCCGGCGGCGGTAATGATGGGACCGGCGCAGCGAAAACTCCGGGACAGGGAAAACTCCCCCGCCCCCGGATAGTCCTCCGTAAACCGGTCCAGAAACCGTTTGTCCGCCCCCCGGAAGCCGTAGATCGCCTGATTGGGATCCCCGATGACCCGGAGTTCGGCCTCCGCTCCCGCAACCCCGGCTTCGCGGGCATTAGGGGCAAGCAGGCGCACCAGGACGTACTGGGCGAAGTTCACATCCTGGTACTCGTCCACCAGAATATGGCGGTAACGGTCCCGGTACTTCCCGAGAAGGGCCGGATCTCCCGCCAAAAGCCGCGCCGCCCCCGCGATAAGATCGTCAAAATCCAGGAGGGCTTCTTCCCTGAGCCGGCTGCGGTAGCGTCCGTAGAGGGCTTCCGCTTCCGCGTCGGCTTTCCCCAGGCCGAACGCCTCCGCCAGGGCCGGCAGGGACGCGAGGAACGGGGACGGCGGCGCTCCGGTCCCCCAATCCCCCAGGCGGGGTACGGTTTCCCCCGGGAGGAGCAGGAACCGTTTCCGGCTTTCGATGTACTTCCCCAAACTCCGGGGCCGCAACCCCGTTTTCCCCGGCGCCGGGCCGGCTGTTTCCTCCAAAATTTTGTCCCGCCCGGATTCGCTCAACACGGTGAAGTCCGCCGGGATTCCCCTGCCCGGCGGCTGTTCCCGCAGCAGGGCGCAGCACAGGGAATGGAAGGTCGCGGCGGTGATTCCGGCGGCGGCCTCCTCAGAAACCGTCCGGGCAATGCGTTCCCGCAGTTCACCCGCGGCCTTCACCGTAAAACTGAGGGCCAGAATCGAAGCGGGGTCCCGTCCCCGGCCGATAAGCCGGGATATCCTGGCGGCAAGCGTTGCGGTTTTTCCCGTTCCCGGCCCGGCAACAATGACGGCGTACCGGCCGTCCCAGGAAACCGCCGCTTCCTGGTCCCGGTCAAGGGCGCGGCCGGGATCAAGAACGGCGGGGGAACCCCCTGTACGCGCCCGGCCCGCAGGCCGCGCCCCCGCTCCGGGCTTTGCCCCTTTCGGGACCGTTCCCCGGACCTTTGGTACGGAGAGCGGCGCGGGCCGTTCAACGCCCGGCGGATCAACCCCCTCTGGCCCGCTGAAAAGCTCCCGCCCCGCCAACGGGACCGGCTTCCCGCCCGGTGGAAAGGCCCTGATGATCCCGTACTCCCCGTCGTAACCGGGAGTAACCGACACCTCCCCGGCGCGCATCCGGGTAACGGCGGCGGCCAGGAGTTCCCCCGAAAGGCCGGGACAGCGGAATCCGGCAAGGTCCCCGGCATCCGCGTCTATCAGGATGGCGAATTCGCTCCCCGCCCGTTCTATCAACGCGCCATACGCGGCGTTCACCTTCTTCGAAGCCGCCCCGGTTCCCAACAGTTCCCCCAAAAGTTCCGGCAGGGGGATAAGGGCCCGGTACGGCCGCAGATTAGCGGACCCGGCGGTTCCGGCTTCCGGCGGACAGGGAGCCGTCTCGTCTACCGGGCGATCGGCAAGCTCCAGAACCCGGCCCATGACGCCCCTGGTCAAAAGCCCCCCGCATACCGGACAGACACCGCCCGCAGCCGCCGCTTCCTCTGGATTAAGGAACACCCCGCATTTGCGGTGGCCGTCATAGTGGTACTTCCCCTCCTGGGGGAAAAATTCGATGGTCCCGGCGATCCGGTTTTTGGCGGCCCTTTCCCCGGAAACGGAAGACGAATCGCGCACGGACCAGAGAGCGTGGTACAGGGAGGGGTAATCCATGTCCATATCAAAAACCGTAGCTTCCCGGCCCAGCTTTTCCGGGGAGTGGGCGTCGGAATTGGAGATGACGGCAAAACAGTCCAGGGCGGATAAGGCCCAGTTCATGGGAGGATTGGAAGAAAGCCCGGTTTCCACTGCGGGAATCCGGGAAGCGAGATCGCCGTAACACTCGTCTATGGAATCGAAACCCGACCGCGCCCCCAGGACCGAAAACCAGGGGGTCCAGATGTGGGCGGGGACGAGCAGGGACCGTTCGTCCGTATCCAGGAGCAGGGCCAGCAGGTCGCGGGAATCCATGCCCAGGATAGGCCGCCCGTCGGAACGGATGTTGCCTCCCTGCCGTTCCAGCCGGGTCTGAAAAGAAGCGGCGGCCTTAAAATCGGGCAGGATGATAAGATGATGCACTTTCCGGGTGGCGTTTCCCTTCTTGTAAATCGTGCTGATTTCCCCGGTAAGGACGAACCGGGGAAAATCCCCCGCCGGTTTGGGAAGCCCCTCGGCCAGGGCGGGCCCCGCGTCGAATTCCCCCCGCACCCTATCCTTTAAGGCGTACAGGCCCGGCTCCCGCTCTTCAAGCTGCTCCCTCAGTTCCGCAAGCCATTGGGGATGGGTACAGTCCCCGGTCCCCAAAAGGTTTATCCCCTTGATCCGCGCCCACCGGTCCAGGTACGCGGGGGTCAGCTTTTTCCCCGTAGCCCTGGAAAACCGGGAGTGAATGTGCAGGTCCGCAATAACACGCATGTTTAATTATAGAAACCGCCGGATTTTTCGGCAATGAGGCGGGCGGGAATTCGGTAATTTGGGCGCACCGGTCCCGCCCGCAACAATACGCCTATGGTGACCGACACCCCCGCGTTACCCTTTAGTTCCGGCGGTCCGGTTAATGTAACAGTGCTTAAAATGACGCTCCCCGCCCTGAAGCTTTCCCGCGCAAGCGGGTTCCGGGGTATGGACCACGCCTTCCAATCAAGACTTGTGAAAAATAATGAAATATGATAGGACAAATAAACGGTATAAAAATACCGGAGGTTAAGAATGGACAATTCAAGAATTCCTTTTGAGGCCTACAAGGGGACTGATCCCTATATTTTTGTGAGTTATGCACATAAAGATTCGGATACGGTCTTTCCGATAATCTCCGAATTTCATAAAGCCGGCTTTCCTATATGGTATGACGAAGGAATTGATCCGGGGAACGAGTGGCCGAAAGAAATTGCCAATGTCATTGTTAATTGTTCGCTATTTATTGTATTTATTTCATCATCTGCCGTGAAATCAGAAAATGTAGTTCAAGAAATTAATTATTCGTTGAAAAACAAAAAACCTTTTATCCATATATGGTTAGAGGACGCAGCTCTTGACCCTGGTTTAGACATGCAAATTAGCCCTCTTCAGGGCATCATGCGTTTTAGAATGGAGCCGGAAAATTTCTATCGTAAATGCCGGCGATCTTTTGAGGCCTTTGGGATAAAAGGAGTAAAAATGCAAGCGGAAGCGGCGGTGGCAAATGCCGGAACCGGGGCGGAAGCGGATTTCCAGCGCGGCGTGGACTACTCTGAAGGCAGGGGCGTGGAACAAAACTTTGTCAAAGCCGCCGAATACTACCGTAAAGCCGCAGACCAGGGATACGCCGCTGCGCAATTCAACCTTGGTGTTGCTTACGACAATGGGCAAGGCGTTGCGCGGGATGACGCAGAAGCCGCCCGCTGGTATCGTAAAGCCGCAGACCAGGGACTCGCCATCGCGCAATCCAACCTTGGTGTTTTCTACTACAATGGGAAAGGCGTTGCGCAGGATTTTGCCGAAGCCGCCCGCTGGTATCGCAAAGCCGCAGACCAGGGAGACGCCGGTGCGCAATTCAACCTTGGTGTTGCTTACGACAATGGGCAAGGCGTTGCGCGGGATTTTACCGAAGCCGCTTGCTGGTTTCGCAAAGCCGCAGACCAGGGACTCGCCGCTGCGCAAGTCAACCTTGGCAATGCTTACTACTTGGGGCAAGGCGTTGCTCAGGATTTCGCAGAAGCTGCGTGCTGGTATCGCAAAGCCGCCGACCAGGGAGACGCCGCTGCGCAATTCAACCTTGGTGTTTTTTACGAGAATGGGCGAGGCGTTGCACGGGATTTCGCTGAAGCCCTACGCTGGTTTCGCAAAGCCGCAGACCAGGGACTCGCCGATGCGCAATTCAACCTTGGTGTTTTTTACGAGAAAGGGCGAGGCGT
>JAIRSL010000243.1 GCA_031255475.1 Treponema sp. | reverse complement strand
ACGCCCCGTTCCCCCCAGAATACGGCCCGGGTCCCGTCGGGAGACAGGGCCGCTCCCGAACCTACAGGAGGGTCCAGGGGCCGGAAAACCAGCCCGCCTCCACCGGACTGGGGGGCCAGCCGGTAGGCGGTAACGGCGGCGCCGTCCTCCCCGGAACCGGAGACGAGCACCGTGATCTGCCCCCCGGGAGACCAGAGGACAGACAGGTTATAGCCGGACCGGGGGAGCATGATATAGGGAAAAGACGAAGCGCCGGCGGAACCGTAATCATCGGTCCCCAAAGGGTAATAAAAGATATTCTGCCCGCCCTTGGAAAAAAGTATGGCCCGGGAATCCGGAGAAATCCAGAAGGAGTCGAAGTTGTAATCGAATTCATAGGGGATTTTGCCCACCGGCGAACCGATTTCCAGAAAGTCCGCGTATACCGTCCGGGCGAAGAGTTCGGATCCCCGGACCCGGTACACGGTGGAACCTCTCAGATAAAAAAAGTCGCCGCCTTCCGACCAGTAGACCGAATTGATAGTCCCTTCGCCGATGGCGCGGTAACGTTCATCCACGGAAAACGCCGCGTTGACATTGACGCTGTGATAGTACAGCCGGTTCCCCCGGCTGTACACAAAGACCCGTGAGTCGGGACTCCAGCAGGCAGGAAAAACCGTGTCCGGCCGCTCCACCTTGGCCGACACCGGAATTCTATCCCCGGTTTCCGTATTGATAAGGATGAGGTTGCCGTATGCCGCCGTAACGGGTTCCACGTACAGGAGCCACCTGCCGTCACCGGAAACGGCTATGCTTTCGACCTGACCGCCCAGTACGGGAGCCCCGTCGGCAAACGCCGGAAAACCGGGAATGGTCCGGGGAAGCCCGCCCGAAACGGGTATCCTTACGGCGCCGAAGGCGTTCCGTATCTGAACCGTCCTGCCGTTTTCAACCAGATCCATTTTTTCGGGAAAGGCGGTCATCTGCTGAAGGGAAAGGTCCGTAAGCCGGGTAACGAAGAGGGCATCCTGCCGGCTGGATCCATCGGCGCCGGAATCGGCCCGAAAAAGCATACGATTATCCCCCGACAGGTTGAGGCCGCTGAAAATCACCTTTCCCCAAACCCCGCGGATCGGCATAACAAGGACAAGGAGGAAGAAAAAGAGGGCGTAACGGTTATGTTTCATGAGCCTTACCGGAGATAAGGGCCGTTAATTCCTGTTCCATCCGGCTGAGATACTCGTCCATCTGCCTGATACGCCGGATGGACAATTCGACTTTCTTATCCCAAAGACGATCGCACGCCCCGTCCAATATTTCATTAAACGATGACTTTTCTGAAAGAACAGTCGCCTTTTTGCCGGATTGATCGGTATAGCTCATGATACCAATAATACAATTATTTCAGATAACCTTCAATGGAAACCTTTCCGTTTTTGGGAAAAGTTTAATGATCTGTGTCGAAATTTACGGTTCCGCCGGATAATTCCTCTGACAGAACCGGAACAGTATCGCCTTTGGTATCAAAAGCCCGTATAAAAGTAACCGCCGCTATAAAAGCAATTAAAATAAAAACCAGCTTGCGCATACTCCCTCCCCTACGGGTACTCCTATATTAACCCGAATCATACTATAATATTACTAAAAAAATCAACCTGCCTTGAAAAAAAATGCAGGCATAAAATACTCAATGAGCGCACCGAACCCGCATCCTAAGGAGACAGAAGCTCCCGGGGATCGACCGCCCTGCCGTTTTTATAAGCCGCGAAATGCAGGTGGGGGCCGGTACTGTAGCCGGTGCTACCCACTTCTCCGATCTTGGCCCCCTGATCAACCAGGGAACCCTGGGTCACCGAGGTAACGTTCAAATGAGCGTACAAGGTCTGAAAACCGCCGCTGTGGCTCACAATGATGAATTTCCCATAGGTTCCGTTGTACCCTACGGTAGCAACCCTGCCGTCCATGGCCGCCTTAACCGGTGTTCCAATGGGGGCGGCCAGGTCCAGGGCCGCGTGGTAGCGCCTAACCCCGTTGATGGGATCGTTCCGCCAGCCGAACGGAGAGGTCAACCGTCCCCGTATGGGATAAATGAAGAATTCTCCCAGGGCCAGCTTGAGGTCCTCGGTCCGCATCCTGGCGCCGGGTATGAACAGTACCGTCCCGGGTACAATGATTTCGCTCTGAACATCGTTGGCGTCCAGGATGGCCGCCAGGGGAACGTTCATGGCTGTTGAAATTTTAAGAAAGGTGTCCCCGTTTTTAACGGTATAAGGAATTCCGTCCATGTTGGGGATTTTGAGCGTTTGTCCCCGGCGCAGGCGTCTGACATTGGTAATCCCGTTGGAGGCGATGATAGCGTCCATGGAAATACCGAAAGCCGCCGCTATTTTCGACACCGAATCTCCCTGCTTAACCGTGTAATTCCGCCACGAAAAGGTTTCCATCAAATCCAGGGGTATGTCCTCGCTGGACATACCGCTTTCAAGGGAGCTGTTTTCCGGGGAAGAGCCGCCCAAAGACGCCTGGGAGTAAAGCCCTGCATAAGAAGCCATATTCACCCGAAACCCGGAATCTTCTCCGGGGGTGATAAAGATATCGCCGCTCTTCCCGGTTTGCACAAAAGAACAGTAGAGGATCAGCACGACAAGAGCCACCGCCGTGACGGTAAGGGCCGGGGAGATGAGGCGCAGGAAAGCGGGTGCAAAGGGACTGCCAACCCGGAACAGGGGCTGCCTGCCACCGGCACGGAGGTTGTCCGCCGGCGCGGAAGGGGCGGCGGCGGATTTTCCCTTCTCAACGGGCTTAAACGAGAACCGCAGGGACTTGAACCATGAAGGAACCGCCTCACGAATCCCCGAACCCGGCCGCGGGCCGGAAAAGCTTTTGAACGCGGAAACAGTCTTTTTCCGGCGGCGGGTCCGCTTCTTATGAACAGGATTCTGCTTTATTTTATCCAGGGGTTTATGGGGTCGGGCGGCCTGAGAAGACTGACGCCGCCTGCGCCGTACATGTTGCGTTCCGATTGATTCGATCATAATACTGGTTTATCGACATAAATCCCGGTAACCATTATACTCTTGCTGTATATGAAAACGGACGCTCCGGTAAAAATCGGCAGAATCGTACTGTTTGCCTTTCTTGCGGCTCTAATCATGAAGGTTTTTTTGTTTGATTTTGTGATCGCCGATGGACGATCCATGGTTCCGGCGATTAGCCCCGGAACCGTGCTGGTAATAAACCGTCTTGCTTACGGTATCCGGCTTCCCTGGGCCGGAGAATACCTGTTCCGCTGGTCCCTGCCCAAAACGGGGGATATAGTGATATTCTTAACTCCTCAGGGGCAGACGGCGGTAAAGCGTTGCGTTACGGTAACGGGAACGGCGGAGTTTTTTGCTCTGGGGGACAACAGCCTTGAATCCTACGATTCCCGGTCTTATGGCCCTGTCCCGGCGGATAGCGTGATAGGAAAAGTGATGGGAATTAAATGACAAGTTACAATAACGATCTCAATACGGAGGAACGGAACGGCCGGGGCATACCTGTGGGACAAAAACGGTTCACCATCTTTGCCGCCCTGTTTTGCCTTGCGGCCTTTGTGGTTTTGGGTAAATACGCTTTTCTCATGTTCCTGCCCGCCGAACCGGAACAGGTGAATCCCTCCCGGCCCCTGATCGAGCGGGGACCCATCACCGACCGGAACGGTCGCATCCTGGCGCTCCAGACGCGGCTGGCGAATATCAGCGTATGGCGTCCGGAGATCACGGACCTTGACGGCCTTTGCCGGGATTTGGCCCCTGTTCTGGGGTATCCCCCCGAAGACATACGGGAAAGAATAGAGACTTCTTCCAGCGATTTTATCTACCTGAAAAAACAGGTGGATCAGTCCACCATACGGGAGATTGAACTTTTAAGGTCCAACAAACAGGTACGGGGCGTGGGAATAGAGCCTATTTTGGGAAGGGTTTACCCGGAAAAACGCCTGGCCGGACAACTCATAGGGTTTGTGGGGGACGACAACACCGGGCTTGCGGGAATCGAACACTCCATGGAAGCGGTTCTTGCGGAATCGGCCGGCCAGGTGGTCCTGACCATAGACACTAACGTCCAGTATATCCTGGAGGGCATAGCCCGCAGGACCATGGTGGAAAACAGGGCCGAAGCGGTGATGTTCCTGGCCATGGACCCCCGGACCGGGGAAATCCTCGGTTCCGCGTCCCTCCCCGACTTCGATCCCAATGACATACGTGCCTCGGACGAACAATCCAGGATGGACAGGCCGGCGATCTGGGCCTACGAACCGGGGTCCGTGTTCAA
>JAIRSL010000226.1 GCA_031255475.1 Treponema sp. | reverse complement strand
GGCCCTGCGGCCCAGGCCGCAGGGCGTTTTGAACCTGGCGAACGGAGGACTTTCCGGTCCCTCCACCGGATAGAGAAGTATTACCGGGTTACCCGGATATGAAATGTTAAATTGCTGGTTCTCGGCAGGATAAACGCTGCAAATTCATCACCGACAATATGGAACGGGAGTCCGGGAAATGCGGGAAGGCTTAACGTTCCTTCCGGAGCAACATCTCTGAAAAACCGGCGGCCCCAAGCCTCCGGGCAACATCTTCTATCTCATACGCCCGTATCCCGGTCAAAACAACGCGCCAGTACCCATTGTACCATTCAAAGCTGGGGGCAAGACCGGCTGCCATCAAACGCGTACAGGCATTCGCGGCGTTTCTCTTTTCCAAATAGGCCCCGACCTGTATCCGGTAGATCGCATAGCCGGACAGAGTGGACCGCCGGGGAGTGCGTAAGGGAACACCTTCGGAATAGGGAGGCGTAGGATCAACGCTTACCGCGGCGGAATTTTCGGCCTTACCGGAAGCTGCCGGGGCGGCGTCAACGGAAATACCTATATGACTGAATATCTTGAAATTTGTCGAAACAGAGGGCTGGTCCGCCGGAGCGGCGGCATGTTCCGTACGTTCGTCATCGACCAGGGGTTGAGCCGGCTCATCCATTGGAGATTCCGGTGGGGGCCTCGTTTCCGGCGGCGACCTCGTTTCCGGCGGCGGCCTCGTTTCCGGCGGCGACCTCGTCTCCGACGGAGGCGGGAGAGCGGCGCTTCGGGGAGCGGCGCTTCGAGGAGCGGCCCTTCGGCTTAATACTTCAACCCGGACGGAGGTAAGACCTTCAGGATTCATTTGCAGATTTTCCGCCGCCGCCTTGGAAATATCGATAAGCCGATCAGGGGTATTCTCAATACGGTCGTCAATAGTAACGATAACCTGCCTGTCATTCCGCAGGTTCGTTATCCGTACCCTGGTTCCCAGAGGTAAAACCGCGTGAGAAGCGGTCAACTGTTTTGAATCAGTTTCATACCAGGTACCCATACCCTCCTGGATCTGAGCATTTACAGTTGTAATCCATACTGCCGCAAAAAAGAAAACGGCCGGAAGCCATCTCATTAATTTCCTCTTGCATGTTGCTTTTTGTTCAACAAGGCCAGTTCGTAACCGATTGAAATGGACAACATACTCCGTTTATAACTCATTATGCCTCCGTCATCCATGTGGATAACGGTTTCTCCGAAATCACTGCCGTACCGCGCGTCCAGAAAGAGTATCCCCGGTCCCAGCCGGACTCCTATATCCACCCCCACGGTAAGGCCGAAGTGCCCGGTAAGATCGTAGTCAAATTTCCCGGTTTTCCTGCTTGCGATACTGGAGTCCATCGTCATTCGCCCCAGAGGTAAGGCCCAATAAACGCCGCCAAAGGGGGATATGATATAAGGGTCAAGAACCAGGGGAAGTTTTACCGTAACGGGGAACAACAGGGATGTGGAACTGTAACTGTCGGTATAGAAAATGAACCAGGATTCACCGTCGGACTCGTGGTATTCGGGCCCCCGGAACCTGGCGCGGTCATGGGTAAAAACCGCCTCGGCCTGAATGCTCATAAAGGAAAGGAACTTGAACGCTACCTGCAAAGAGACCTCGTAGGTAAAGTCACGGGTAATATCGGAATGGTAATCCTTTATCAATACCGGCAGGGTATAGAACCGGAACGATCCGCCCCCCCGCAGACCCACATACAGCCAGCGGTTGAAGGGATCATTCTCTGCATCGTACCCGCGCGTATCGGTTGAGTCAGCCATGGCGGTCAACTGCGTTGAATCAGCTTCATACCAGGTACCTATACCCTCCTGGGTCTGGGCATTTACGACCGTAACCCCTACTACCGCAAAAAAGAAAACAGCCGGAATCCATCTCATTAGTTTCCTCCTGCATGTTGTTTTTTGTTCAATAAGGCCAATTCGTAACCGATTGAAATGGACAACATACTCCGTTTGTAACTTATTATGCCTCCGTCATCCATGTGGATAAGGGTTTTTCCGAAATCACTACCGTACCGCGCGTCCAGAAAGAGTATCCCCGGTCCCAGCCGGACTCCTACATCCACCCCCACCGTAAGACCGAAGCGCCCGGAAAGCTCATAGTCAAACTCCCCGGTTTTCCTGGCTGCGATGTTGGAGTCCAGCATCATCCCCCCCAGGGGTAAGGTCCAATAAACGCCGGCGAAGGGGGATATGATATAGGGGTCAAGAACCAGGGGAAATTTTACCGTAACGGGGAACAACAGGGATGTGGAACTGTAACTGTCGGTATAGAGGATGTGCCAGGATTCGCCGCCGGACTCGTAGTATTCGGGCCCCCGGAGCTTGGCGCGATCATGGGTAAAAACCGCCTCGGCCTGAATGCTCATAAAGGAAAGGAACCTGAACGCTACCTGCAAAGAAGCCTCGTAGGTAAAATCATAGGGAGCGTCGAAATAGTAATCCTTTGTCGATGCCGGCAGGGTATAGAACCGGAACGATCCGCCCCCCCGCAGGCCCACATACAGCCAGCGGTTGAAAAGATCGTGTTCTGCATCGTACCTCGGACTGCGCGTATCGGCCGTTAACCAGGAACTCTGTCCCGCCGTTGCCTCTTCGGGTATGTGGGAGAAAATCCAATCTATCATGGTGGGCATATAACTCAGAACCTCGTCAATATCTCCGGCAACCATTTCATCGGTATACACCAGGGAGCCATCGCCGGAATTCCACAGCCAGAGTTGAAAATGCCCTACTCCGCCAGGATCGGTATAGAATTCCCCGGTAAGCACGTATTTTGAGTTTCCCAAATACTCCAGGAGGGGGGGCTCATCCGTTGGGAAGCCGAGGCTCTCAGGATACTCCTCCTCGAAAACAGGCCGGGGATTATACTTGCCGAGACCCTGTACTTCCTCAACGGCGGCATCGCGCAACTCGACGTTCAACATCGCGTCGTTCCCGGCAAAGGTCATTACCGCCACTTCCGGGAACGGGGCCCCGTCTTCTGTCCCGGCAGAAGGCGTTTGAGCCGAACCTGTGCAGGGCGGAAAAAACAGGAAAAAGCAAACAAGGCCGGCTAAAAAATTGTGTTTCGTCATGCCGTTAAAATCCTCCTTCCTCCCTTCTTCGTTCTAAGACCATACTCAGCCTCCGTCGGATTCGGGATAAACATCACCACTCCAGTTTTCATCTGAGTCTGAGTCCAGTCCGTGCTCCGGCCCCGCCGTCATGTTGTGATGCCTAGGCTTAGACTCTTCTCCTTCGTAGTAATCATAATAGACCGCGAAGCCTCTGCCGGTTACGGATTCGGGGTAATTATCTTTATCCCGGTAGGGGATGGATATGTTTTCTGAGTCATCCTCATTGTCGCCTTCTGGATGCACTCGCTTCTGGTAGTAGTTTTGAGAAAGCGCGTCCTCCCATTTGCCATATTCCCTCCCTTCATTCATCCCCGTCGTCACTACCCCGGAAATCGTGCCGCGGGTCTTGCGGAATTTGCCACTCCCCCCCTCATACACGCCGCAGCCCTTACCGCCCCCGGCAGGGTCTGGTCCCCCGGAGTAGATGCTATTGCCGCTGATGCTCCCGTCGGTCATGGAGAATGTGCCCTTATTCACATATACGCCGCCGCCGTTGCCGTCCTTGTCGTTTACCTTATTGCCCTGGATGAACCCGAAGTTCATGGAGAATGAACCTTCATCCACAGCCACGCCGCCGCCATTTTTCACCGCCGTATTATCGCTGATGGTTCCGCCATTCAAGGTAAATGAACCGCCCCCAGACAAATACACGCCGCCGCCATTCACGTCGGCGTTGTTATTCACGCCTGCTGTATTACCGCTGATGATCCCGCTGTTCATGGTGAACACACTCTGCGGGTGCACCACGCTTACGCCGCCGCCTTTTTCCTTCGCCGTATTGTTTCTGATAGTCCCGTGGTGCATGATCATATAACCGGCCTTATTGAGCCATACGCCGCCGCCGCTGCTTCCGTTATTGCCGGCGATGATCCCGTCGTGCATGATGAAGAGGCCTTCTACAGACACGCCGCCGGCGCTACCGGACTCGTTGTTCCGAATGACCCCGTTGTACATGGTGAATGTGCCGCCCACACTCACGCCGGTGGACATGTTGCTCTGAATGACCCCGTTGTACATGAAGAATGTACCGTCCACATTCACGCCAGTGCCGGTATTATCGTGTATCTCCCCGTCGTTCATGGTGAACGTGCCGCCCACACTCACGCCAGTGCCGGTATTATGGTGTATCTCCCCGCCGTTCATGGTGAATGTGCCGTCCTCAGCGACACTCACGCCGCTGGTGTTCGTGCCGGTGTTCGTGTCGTTGTTCGTGCTGTTTTTGTTTTCCATGATCTGCACGCCGTCCTCCATGATGAGCTTCCCGCCGCGTTCTACCAGGATCATGGGGGCATTGTTGCTGTTCTGCCCGTTCAGCCCGTTCAGCCCCTTCAGGGTGATGTTCCGCAGGGTCAGGGTTACGCCGTTCCCCACGGTGATGAGGGGCTTGCCGGTCGGCAAGCCGACGAGGACTAGCGTCATATCGCCGCCGTCAATGACCAGGTTGGCGGGGCTTTTGGTTTTGGAATTGCTGCTGTCGTACTCGAGGACCAGCCCCTTCTCCCCGAGGTCCCTCTCATCGATCAATTCCACTTCTTCCGTTTCCGGCGTCAACTGAAGGTACAGGGACTTCTGGCCCCCTGCCGCCCGTATCAAATCGATGATGCTGTCGTCTTCGCCATCTTCATCTGCTATCCCGGAGAAGAGAGTCAGCAGAGTGACATCCGTCGCATGGAAGGTGATGCGCCCCGTAAGACTTTCGTCGTTTTTGCGGCTGAATGTCCCGACCACCCCGGCATTATGGATAACACTAGGCGTATCGGAGAACTTATAATCCTCCTCCTTGGGCGTCAGCGTTACCTTCGCCGTGTATACGGTGTTCGGCTTGAAACGCCCCTCCGGCGCGGGTTGCACACCGATGAACCACTCCACTGCGCCTGCGTAGGTCCCCGCGGATAACTCTGTTTTCGGTAATTCCCCCGTTACGGGCGCGGGAATGTAGGGCGTCAGGTTGATGTTGCTTATCTCTATGCGGGAGTCCGCCGGAAGGTACCTGACTGTCAGGGTACGTCTCTTCGTATTGGCGTTGTCGCCCGTCGGTTCCTCCGCCTTAGCGGAGATATATTTGAAAGGGATATTCGCAGCGAAGGTATAGAGGCTTCGCGCCGTCAGGGTGATCTTCGCCTGGTACACCGTATCCTGGACAAAGGGGTCGAGGCCGGGTAATTCTATCCCATTCTCATCCATCCACTTGACCTCTACCGTCAGGTCCGGCCGGATAAGCTCCTTTACCACTGCGGCCCCCGTCGCAGGAATCGGCACATAGTGCTGCAAGTCGTAGTCCACCACCTTGCCGTCCTCCGCTTCTTCTCCGGGCGGGTAGTACGTGGCAATCAGGGTACGGCTCTGCGTGTCGTCGTTCTTGCCGCTCAGTTCCGCCGCCGCGGTGAGATATTCGAAGGGGGTACCCGCATCAAAGGTGTAAGGGGATCGCGCCGTCAGGGTGATCTTCGCCTGGTACACCGTACCCTTGACAAAGGAGTTGGGGATGGGGATTATGGCCTTCCCGGTCGCATCCTTCCACGTGACCTCTACCATCAGGTCCGGCCGGGTAAGACTCGTTATCGGCCTGGCCCCTACCGCCGGAACCGGCACGTAGTGCTGCAAGTCGTAGTCCAGCACCTTTTGCTCCGATCCTTGTCCGGCAGGTTTGTACTTAACGGCCAGGGTACGGCTCTGCGTATGGGTGTTCTCGCCGCTCAGATCCTCCACAACCGCGGAACGATATTCGAAGCGGATATCCGCGTCGAAGGTGTAGGGGCTTTGCGCTCTCAGGGTGATCTCCGCCTGGTACACCGTACCCCTGACAAAAGATGTGAGGGCGGGGGTTATGGCCTCCCCGGTCGCATCCTTCCACTTGACCTCTACCGTCAGGTCCGGCTGGGTAAGGCTCGTTACCGGTACGGCCCCCGCCACCGGAACCGGAACGTAGTGTTGCAAGTCGTAGTTCAGCACCTTTTGCTCCGATCCTTGTCCGGTCGAGTTGTACGTGACGGTCAGAATACGGATCTCCGTATTGTCGTTGTTGCCGACCAGTTCCGCCACCGTCGCGGTGAGATATGCGAAGGGGATATTCTCATCGAAAGTATAGCCGTCTTGCGCCGTCAGGGTGATCTCCGCCTTGTACACCGTATTCAGGGCAAAGGGGCTGGGAGCGTCTATGTCCGTCCCGCCCGCATCCTTCCATTGGACCGTTATCGCCAGGTCCGGCCGGATAAGATCCGTTACCGCCGCGGTCCTCGCCGCAGGAATCGGCACGTAGTGCTGCAAGTCGTAGTCCAGCGCCGTCCGGCCGCTGCCGTCCTCCGATCCTTGTCCGGTCGGGTTGTACGTGACGGTCAGGATACGGCTCTTCGTATCGATGTTGCCGCCGACCAGTCCCTCCGCCGATGCGGTGAGATATGCGAAGGGGATATTCTCATCGAAGGTATAGCCGTCTTGCGCCGTCAGGGTGATCTCCGCCTGGTACACCGTATCTTCGGTAAAGGGGCTGGGGGCGTCGTCTATGTCTGCCCCGCTCGCATCCTTCCATTGGACCGTTATCGCCAGGTCCGATCGGGTAAGACCCATTACCGCTGCGGCTCCCGCCACCGGAATCGGCACGTAGTGCTGTAAATCGTAGTCCAGCACCGTCTTCTCCGGCTGGCCTCTGGAGAAGATAGCGTACTCCTGCCCTACGGGCAGGGGGCATCCACCCAGAACCGTCATGATTAATAAAGAAACAAGCAAGACCCACAGACTCTCACCGTTTCCGTTCCGCCAAATCATGCTCCGTGCTTTCATATAGCTTCTCCGTCTTTTGCTTGTTTATTTTCACCGCAGACCCGGGATAATGGTCTTCGTTAAGGAATTAGCTCCGCCGCAAAGCCCGGATCCGCCCCTCTTTCCGGACGGCGATCACGAAATGACTGATGATCGGCGCTTTTCCGGAAATATTTGACAGTCCGGTCTGCACAAAAGCCGGTGGTTTCCCTGTTACCACCTTCTTTTCCTTATGATATTACAAAATTTTAGTACATTCTTTTAGTTATTGCAATAGCATACGTTATTTCATTGAAAGTATAACTCCAAAGCGTCCACGTTTCATTTTGAATTTGAATATGAAAGAGAAAATATATTACCAGGCAAGTACGTTCTCGCTGCCTAAAAGTCGGGCAGAAAGAGAAGTCAGCCATTCCGGAAGAATTCGTCCGGATTACCGGCTGCAACCGGGAAACGGCACAGGCTCCCTCATCGTCAAGGGCGAGGGTTACCGGTTTTAATTACGCGCCAATTCCGTCTGATCCGCCGCGCCGCTTAATCGACGGCCGACGGATGCCGGCCGTCAGCCTTCGGAAGTCAGCAGGACGCCCTTATTTAAGATATGATTGGGGTCCAGGGCTTCCTTGAGCTTCCGCAGGAGCGTGTAGGAAGTGCCGTGTTCTTCAGGCATCCAGCGGGTGCGGTACTTGCCGGATCCGTGATGATGGGCGATGCTTCCTCCCCGTTTGAGAGTTTCTTCCATAATAACCGATATAACCTTCATGTAATCGGCGCGGGCGGATTCCACCCCGTTTTTCACGATAAAGCCGAAGGTAAAGTAGATGTTGGTTCCCTGGACGTAGCTGTGGGAGGAATGTCCGCCGATGGATACCAGATTCGACAATTCCCCGGGAAGACGCTCCCGTACCGCCTCGTAGATTCCGCCGATTTCAGACCAGGGGGCGGAAATCTCGCAGGTGTCCGCCACAACGCCGTGCTGATAGTAAACCGGTTCATCCAGGTGATAACACACGTCGTTGCGGGTTTTCAGCCAGGACTCGACGGGCCGCGTCCCCAGATCTATGGTTTTGTACTGCCCGGCGATTTCGGCGACCCCCTGTCCGATGGCGGCGGTAATCAGGGCGGGGCCTTCGGCCAGGAAGAGGAGGACGGCGTAATCTTTTGGAACGGAATCGCCGAACATGCGCTGTACCTCCTCGGCGTCATGGAGGCGCACCACCGCGGGGCGGTACCCGGCGGCCATCACCTCCCGTATCAGGTCGAGTCCCTCGGACATACCCGCTATGGCCCAGGCGTGAAGCCACCGGGTTTCAGGGGTGTACCGGAATATCTTCACCGTAACTTCGGTGATAAAGCCCAGCATTCCCTCGCTGCCGATAAAAAGATGCCGCAGATCCGGCCCCACGGAGCGCCGGGGGCTGTTTTTTATTCTGATAATTTCGCCGTCCGCAAGAACCGCCTCAAGCCCCACCAGAAGGTCCTCAATGCCTCCGTACAAGGTGGAAAGCTGGCCTATGCTCCGGGTGGCGACAAGCCCGCCGAGGTGGGCCAGCGGCAGGGA
>JAIRSL010000213.1 GCA_031255475.1 Treponema sp. | reverse complement strand
AATTATGTCCAACTGTTCCGCCGCCCCCTGTGAAAGGTCAATAATACGGGCGGATACAAACGGTCCCCGGTCATTCACCCGCACAACAACAGACTTGTTGTTGTGTTTATTTGTTACCTTCAGCATAGTTCCAAAAGGAAGAGTCGGGTGAGCCGCGGTTAGCTGGCTGGGGGTAAAAATTTCCCCCGAAGCGGTAGGCCGCCCCCCGAATTCAACCCCGTACCAGGACGCAACCCCTTCCTGGGTGAAAATGCCAAACTGACTGTCCGGGGCTTGAGCACCGCATATTCCTGCCAAACCCAAGCCGACCAACAACAAAACAACATTCCTTTTCATACCACTGTTATCGGCAATTAAAGCCGAACTAGTAAGAGATTATTACACGGAATTATTACAAAGAAAGAAATAAGAGCAGTGAAAGTGAAGAAATATAACAATCCCCTCGCGCTTTTAACTGTTTTTGGTCCCTATCTCCCTGATTTTCTGAATTTCGTCCCGTATGGCGGCGGCCTGCTCGAACTCCAGGTTTTTCGCGTGTTCCAGCATTTCGGCTTCCAGGGCGGCCACAAGCTGTTTGCGCTGGGCGGGAACCAGAACGTTGTAGGACTTCTTGAGGACTTCGATAGACGCGGCCGCGGCGTCCTGCTCTTCTGCGGCATGGCGGGTCAGGATGTCGGCGATAGCCTTCTTCACCGTGGTAGGGGTAATGCCGTGTTTCCTGTTGTAGGCGGTCTGTACGGAACGGCGGTATTCGGTCTCGGCTATGGCAGCCCGCATGGCGTCGCTCTCCCGGTCGGCGTACATGATGACCTTGCCGGCGGCGTTCCGAGCCGCCCGGCCGATGATCTGGATAAGGCTCGTCAGGGAACGCAGAAAGCCTATTTTATCGGCGTCCAGAATGGCGATAAACGAAACTTCCGGCAGGTCGATGCCTTCCCTCAGCAGGTTGATCCCCACCAGAACATCGAAATCCCCCTGGCGGAGCTGGGTAAGGATTTCCACCCGCTCTATGGTTTCCACCTCGCTGTGTATGTACCGTACCTTAAGGCCCAGACCCGAAAGGTAATCCGTAAGGTCTTCGGCCATCTTCTTGGTCAGGGTAAGGATAAGGGACCGCTCCCCCGCGTCAATGCGGCGGCGTACCTCGGCGTAGATGTCCTCCATCTGGCCTTCCGAAGGCCGCACCTCTATCTCCGGGTCCAAAAGGCCCGTGGGTCTGATAAGCTGCCGGACCACCCGTTTGGACTGGTCCGTCTCGGTTTTCCCCGGCGTGGCGGATACATAGACGGTCTTGTCCAGCCGCTCGACAAATTCGTCGTACCGCAGGGGCCGGTTGTCCAGGGCGCAGGGAAGGCGGAACCCGTAATCCACCAGGCTCGTCTTGCGGCTCCGGTCTCCGGCGTACATGGCCCCTATCTGAGGCAAGGTCACATGGCTCTCGTCTATAAAGGTAAGATGCTCTTTCGGGAAGTAGTCGATTAAGGTATCCGGGGGATCGCCCGGCTTCCGGCCCGCCAGTGGAGCGGAGTAGTTCTCTATGCCCGGACAGTAGCCCATTTCGGTAAGCATTTCTATATCGTATTCAACCCGTGTTTTAAGGCGTTCGGCTTCAAGCGGCTTCCCGTTGTTTTTAAGAAATTCGTACCGCCCGGCTAATTCGTCCCTGATACTCGTCAGCGCGTTGCGGATCATGTCGGCGGGCATGACGAACTGTTTGGCGGGATAGATCATGGCCCGGTCCAGTTCTTCCAGCACCTCCCCGGAAACGGGATTGAAACGCCGGATCCGTTCCACCCGGTCCCAGTCCAGGTCTACCCGGTAGGCTTCTTCCAGATAGGCGGGAAAAATCTCCAGGGTGTCCCCCCGGCGGCGGAAACGGCCGCGTTCCAGAACCGCGTCGTTCCGCTCGTACTGAAGTTCCACAAAGCGGCGGATCAGGGCGTTTACGTCAACCGTATCCCCCCGGGAAAAGGTTGCGGTCATCTTTTTGTAGACCTCCGGGGTCGCCAGGCCGTAGATGCAGGACACGGTGGCCACGATGATCACGTCTTCCCGCTCCATAAGGCTCCGGGTAGCCGACAGGCGGAGACGTTCAATCTCATCGTTTATAGAGGCGTCTTTTTCGATGTATAAGTCCCTGCTGGCAACGTACGCCTCCGGCTGGTAGTAATCGTAATAAGAGACAAAGTATTCAACCGCGTTATAAGGAAAAAACCCCTTGAATTCCCGGTAAAGCTGGGCCGCCAGGGTCTTGTTGTGGCTCACTATGAGAGTCGGCATCCGGACCGCCTCTATGATCTTCGCCATGGTAAAGGTCTTACCGGAACCGGTAACCCCCTGAAGGGTCTGGAACCGGTCCCCGGCGCGGATTCCGGCGGCCAGCGCTGCAATGGCCTCGCCCTGATCTCCGGCAGGGCGGAAGGGAGAGACGACTTCAAAGGAACGCATGGAGGCATTATGCCCGTAACCGCATACAAAGGCAAGGGTTCGGGTTCATCCTCCGGGCAGGGCGAACGTACCGGCCTTCGCGGACGATTTTCCGCTGAATTTTATATTATTCTAATCCTATTAGGTAAAATAATCTCCATGACAAGCCGGGAAAGGCGGACATAATTATAAACAGCGTTAATTCAATGTTTGCGGGGCGTTTGTATTAGAAAACTTCATTTTACCGGAGTTTTGCCAGATTCGCGGATGTTGTATCACCGGTTACATCCGGCGGTTGTACCGATTGGCAGCCGTAAATGAAAAATAGGATATATCTATGAAAATAGGAAAAAAACTCATTATAATGATTATCGCCGTTGCTTTATCCGGAATCGGCGCGCTTTCGACTACTATTTTAACAGGATCCCAAAGGCAGATAAGTTTGCTGATCAACAATGAATTAAGAAATCTGGCGTATAATGAAGCCGGGAAGCTTTCCCTCAGGCTGGAGTCGTATTTCAGCATTGCCAGGTCTTTGGCGAATTCAATGCAGGGATACGAACAGATAGAACCGGAACGGCGGCGGTTTTTTTATAATATCCTGCTTAAACAACTGGCGGAGGCCAATCCCGAAGCCGTCGCCATCTGGACCTGCTGGGAGCCAAACGCCCTGGACGGTCTTGACGCCCAGTACGCCAATACCCGGGGAACGGATAATACGGGCAGGTTCATCCCGTCCTGGTCCTGGACGGCGGAAGGGGTACGGCTGGATTCCGTGGCGAATTATGGAGCCGGCGGCGCGGGGGATTTTTACCGTATTCCCATGCGGACCGGGAAAGAAACCATCGTGGAGCCTCGTTTTCAGATCATAGACGGAGTCAATACCCTGATTACTTCCCTATGCGTCCCGATAAAAAAGAATGGCCAATGCATCGGCGTTGCCGGCGTTGATATTGCCCTGTCCGGGATTCAAGCCGATATAAAGCGCATAAATCCCTATAAGGGCAGCATTGCCATGGTTTTCAGTAACGGCGGACTTGTGACCGG
>JAIRSL010000201.1 GCA_031255475.1 Treponema sp. | reverse complement strand
TTTCCCGGCTTGAGTTTTACCGCTCCGCCCCGTCCGTAGACCGTCAGTTCCCTGACCGGTTTGTAACTTAGAACTCTGACGGCTGATTTCCGGTGGTATCCGGTCAGCCGGGTGAATTCATCAAGGAGAACCTGCTTTTCTTTCTTCGCCGCCTTCTGGTAACGGGGCCTATATTCCCGGTTACCGCCTGTTTTTCTTTCATGTTTAACCCCATTCGGACGCCCTCCTTTGAGCGCCCTTATTGTAATATGGGTAACATTTTCAATTTGAGGCACAGGCTCTTTTCGGTAACATTTTCGAGGAGGCAACGCAGACCCTTGATATATTCATCCTTTATGCTTATAGTTTAACCATGAACCTGGAATTGTTTCGGTCCGGCGGGATTGTTTGTCAATTTTTGCGTTTTAACGTTGGTTTTTTTAAGAAAAGATCTTACTTTTTGTAATTTCTGCCGATATTGATATGAGAAGAGCGGGTATGTCCGTATGGAAAACGGCTGTTACGGAACGCCGCTTTAACCCCGCCGGGTTGAGGATACAAGAAACATCCGGGCTGGGGACGGTTTGGGTTTTGGATCAGGATTTGAGTAAATTTTGAGATGGGGTTCGAATGAATTCTGTTGAGCGGATTTGGACGCATTTCAAGTGAAAAATTTTAAAAGGAAGGATTTTCAAATGAAACGGTTGTTTTTGATTATTCTTACGACGGTATCGGTTTTTTTACCGGTTATACTTTCCGCCCAAACGGAACGTGAACCCGCGTATAATATTATAATCACCCCGATTACATTTGATCCGATGTTGGAAGAGGATTCATCCGTAATCTATCAGTCCATAGTCAGTGAGTTGGGCTGGCAGGGGCAGGTAAACAGCCTGTACCGGCTCATCGAAACTTCGGGGCAGTTGGGAACCCCTCCTTCCCTCTCAAACCTTCCCCCGGCGGCTCAAGAGGCAGATCCCCGGTATGTGGTTACGTGCAACCTGTACATAGACGGCCCGGACCGGGTAATCGCCATGAACCTTTATGAGACGGTTACTTTCGGGGAGATCGGCAGCCAGGAATTGGGATACCGGACTATAGACCAGGCACTGTCAATGATAGCGTTCTTCTGCTGGAGCCTTTCTTCGACCCTTCCGGCCGACGACCGGCCTACCGACCCGGAAATCATTTATGTCAGTCCGGAAGAAGATATTAGCTGGAAGAACAAGTGGCTGTATCTGGGGTTACAGGGGGGAATTTCCTTTCGTCTGTATAAGTCGGAAGCAGACAGCGATGCCAGTATTTTTACGGTAGGAACCACGTTTGACGCGGGATTACGGCTGGAATTTCAATTTGCCCATTTTATCGTAAAAAACAACTATTTTTCGTTTTCCCTGGAAAGCGGGGTAGACATTTCCCAGGAAAGACTGGACTGGCGGGATTATACGCCCACAGGAGATCAGGTTATACCCTTGAGCATATCGGGAGAAGGCAGTACGGGCCTGTCTCTTGCCTTTCCGGGACTCTTAAAGTTTAACTACAAACCCGGCATTTTTGTCACTTCTCTCTACGGAGGGGTGTACGTTATTTTGCCTCTTGACGAGTCGAAATACGCCCCGCCGGTGGGTATTACCTCCGGGTTTAACGCCGGCGTAAAACTCGGTCCCGGCACTCTCTACATAGACTTTCAGTACGGTTATGACTTAGGCGCCAAAGAACTGCATTATGACGCAACGATAGCCGGCAGTACGGTTCCGTTTACACGGGACATTATTTACAAGCGTCAGATGTTCACCCTGGTGGCGGGATATAAATTCGGGTTTCTTGACCGGCCGGACCGGAGAAAGGCGCGGAATGAACAAGAGGACGCCGCGGCAACTTCGCCCTAACGTCTGCGGTTTTTCGACAGGCATAACTTTTCTCTATCAGACAGAAGAACCGGGTATAAAGCCCGTATCAACAATCGGCTACTTGAGTTTTATGTCCTTCCGGGATAGAGTATGATTCATCTATGAAATTTTGTTCGTTACAGTACGGAGGGGTACGGCGCGGCGGTTTCGTTTTCCTGTTGTTGCTGATCGGGATTTTTGCCCCGGCCGCTCAAGAGATCGTTACCGCCGAACGGTATCTGGAGATGGTTGCCGGGCGTTACGGCGGAATCCGGGATTATGAGGCCAGGATTATGATACGTTCCGGGAATACGGATATGTACGGAACCGTAAGCCATCTTGTCCCTTCGTTTTTGAGGATCGATTTTACTACCCCGTCCGAGCAGGTCATCGTCTTTGACGGGGAAATGCTGACGGTATACCTGCCTGAGTACCGGGCCATATTGAATCAGTCCATCAGTACGGGAAGGCGTTCCGGGGCGAGCGGGGCGTCTTTGGCGACCGCCCAGGGGCTTACCCTGCTCAGACGGAATTACCTCCCGGCGTTTATCACCGGTCCCGTTCCGGAGCCGCTGGAAGCCGGATCGGACGAGATGGTGGTGCGTCTGCGCCTTATGCGGCGCAATATTTCCGAGGGGTTCCGGGAAATCATTCTGTATGTGGATCCCGAAACCCATTTTATCCGGCGTATTGAGGGCAGAACCATTGCGGAAAGCCTGGTCCGGTTCGATTTTTCGGATATTAAGATAAACCAGGGTATTCCCGAACAGCGTTTTTTGTATGATTCGCCCGCTTCGGCAAATCTGTACAATAATTTTCTTTTTAGGGATACGGATTGAACGAATGCCGCAGGCTGTTACGGTCTGTTAATTGAACGATGATTAGTAATGACGAAGAGTCTTCCTAAAACTGAAGTTTTGGGAAAATCGTATTGAAATCCGCGGTTTCGCACGGTTAAGCCGGAGAAACCGCAAGAGTCTGTCCCCAAACCGCGCGCGTCAACGCGCCGCCAATTAGTTTTGGGACGGGCCTATGAATATCGAAGATTTTGCCCCGCCTGCCGCGGGGTAAGTTGTCCGGGCCTGTCGGCGCCGGAGGAGGAAACCGGTGGAATCCCTGGGAGTTAAATTAAAAAAAGCCCGTGAAGCGAAGGGATATACTATTGAACAGGTGTGCCGCGACACCAATATTGCGAGCCGTTATATAGACGCGCTGGAAAAAGAGGACTTTGACGTTTTTCCCGGCGAACCCTATCTTTTAGGGTTTCTGCGGAATTACGGGGAATACCTGGGACTGGACGTTGAAGGGCTTTTGGCGAATTACCGGGCGCTGAAAATTCAGGAAGTTCCCGTACCGGTGGAACAACTCCTGCGTTCGCCTCCCCGGACCGGCAGGATAATCCGTATTGTGGCGATTATTGTGGCGGCCGTTGCGGCGGCGGGGGGTGGTTTTTATTACTTTTGGACCCGGCCCGCGCCTGCCGTTGCCGTTCCCGCCGAACCCAGGCAGGCGGCCGAATATATCCTGGAAGGGAATTTCCTGGAACGCCGTATGTACCGGGGAGATTCCGTATTGGTTTCCCTGGGGCCTCGTCAGTATAAGCTGGAACTGCTTGACATTGAAGAAACTCTGACCATCGGCGTTCCATCGGATATGCCGCCGCTGATTCTGGATCTTGGCCAGGAAGCGGGGACGGACCTTAACGGGGACGGGATGCCGGATGTACGTATCACCGCCGCGGATTTTGTAAGGAACGAAAGCGCCACCGGGGCTTTGCTCCGTTTTGACGTGGAATATACGCCGGTCGTTCTGGAAACTGTCGAAATGGTTTCGGCCGAAACGGAGGATGCCGGCAGCCTGCCCGTAGCCGGACGGCCGGAAAACGCCCCGGCTTCCGCTCAGGTGATCTTTACTTCTCCTAATTCGTATCCCTTTACCTTGCAGGCGAGTTTCCAGGGCTATTGCATGTTCCGCTGGGAAATTCTGGCCGAACGGGACCGGCGGGGCAGGAACGAGCGCTATTTCCAGCGTTCCGACGAGATGTCCATTCAGGCCCAAAACGGCATACGCTTGTGGGTATCCAACGCCGCGGCGGTGAAAATCCAGGTGATAGGCGGCGGGCGGACGGTTCCCCTGGACATAGGCGGCGCCGGTGAAGTGGTGGTGGCCGATATACGCTGGGTTCGGGATGAGGACGGCCGGTTCCGGCTGGCTTTGCTCCGCCTTGACTGATCCTTCTTCCCGGAACCGGCGTTTTGCGGTACTACCTCGATCCCTTCGGCTGCGTTAAAAACCAGGTTGACGCGGAAACCATGATGGCGGTTCTTGGCCGCGCCGGCTGGGAACAGGCGGACGATTCTTCCGCCGCGGACCTTATCATCGTCAATTCCTGCGGTTTTATCGAAAGCGCCAAACAGGAATCGATCAACGCGGTTCTCGCATACCGGCGGGTCTACCCGCAAAAGAAGATACTCCTTGCCGGATGCCTCGCGCAGCGTTACGCGCCGGAACTGGCGGAATCCCTTACCGAAGCGGACGGCTTTTTCGGTAACGCCGACCTTTCCCTGACGGCTAAGGCCGCGCGCGCCGTCATGGAAGGGGAGAGCCGCCCTGTCCTGGCCGGGGACGCTGCGGCGGAAATCGCCCTGCCGGCTGATGTCCCTGCTCCCGGAGACCGCCCCCTCCTTTCCCTGCCCGGTTCCGCTTACGTGAAGATCTCCGAAGGCTGTAACAACCGCTGTACTTTTTGCGCCATACCCGGCATACGGGGTCCCTTGCGGTCCCGGCCTGTACCCGGCATTCTCGCCGAGTGCCGCCGTCTTCTGGACCGGGGCGTCAAGGAACTCTGCCTTATAGGTCAGGATTTGGGGTCTTTCGGCGCCGGTCCTGCCGGGGATGTGAACGGCGGCGGGCTTCCGGGACTGTTGGAAGCCCTCTCCGCTCTGGAAGGCCGTTTCTGGGTGCGGCTCCTCTACATACACCCGGACAACTTTCCCCTGCCCGTTCTGGATATTTGCCGCCGTGACGGACGTTTTCTTCCCTATTTTGACATACCCTTTCAGCACGGGTCGGCCTCCATACTCCGGGCCATGAACCGCCGGGGTACGGCGGAGTCTTACCTGGACCTTATCGCCGCCATTCGTTCCGCGCTTCCGGACGCGGCGATTCGTTCGACCTTTCTCCTGGGCTTTCCCGGCGAGACCGAAGAAGACTTCCGGGCCCTTCTGGATTTTCAGGCCCGGGCCCGCCTTGATTGGGCCGGCGCTTTTGCCTATTCCCGTGAAGAGGGCACTCCCGCCTATTCCATGAAAGGCCGGGTACCCAGGCGTCTGGCAGAAGAACGGAAGCGTATGGTGGAAGAACAACAGACCGCCATTACCCAGGAACGGATGAACCGCTTTATCGGCCGCACGGAAGACGTGCTGGTGGAAGAACGGATAAACGGCGAGGAAGGGCTGTACCTGGGCCGCCTTCCCTGCCAGGCCCCCGAAGCGGACGGCGCCGCCGTGATCAGCGCCGATGATCCCCTTGAACCGGGGACGTTCGTTCGGGGCGCGGTTTTCGCCCGCGCCGGCCTGGATTTGGAAGTTAAAGCCTTTTCCCGGCAACAGGGGGGATGAGCCTTCCCCCTTCCGCTTACGGAAACAAGGCGGCGACCTGGTACAGGTCGCAGATCAGGGGAAGGTCCGCAATCCGCAGTATAGGCGCCAGGGGATCGGTGTTTACGGCGCAGATTTTCTTTGCCCCCTGAATCCCCGCCATAAACTGCACTGAACCGGAAACGCCCAGAGTGATGAGGAGCCGGGGGGCGATACACCGCCCGCTCAGGCCGATTTGCCGGCTCTGGGGAAACCACCCCCGCTCAACCAGAATCCGGGAGCAGAACACCTCCGCCTTCAGGCTTTCGCCCATCTGTTTGAAAAGCCCAATGTCTTCCCGTGCGCGGATTCCGCCGCCCAGGACCAGCGCGTACTCAGCATCGTCATCGTCGTCCCCGGAAGCGCCGTTGGACACGGCGAGTTCTTCAATGCGGGTCCGGGCCGGGGGAAGCGGGCCCGCGCCGGCGAAGCGGAGTCGGGTCTTCCCCGGAGCTTCCGCGCCCCGGAGGACCCCGTACCGGACGGTGGCGATTTGGGGACGGGCCAGTGGGGTGATGATCCGGGCCATGAGGCCGCCGCCAAACGCGGGCCGGGTCTGTACCAGCAGACCCTCAGCGTCAACGGCCAGGTCTGTGCAGTCCGCGGTAACACCGGTTTCCAGGGGGACCGCCGCCAATGGCGCGACGCTCCGCCCCTCCGGGGTGGCCCCGGCCAAAAGGATGCCGGGCCGCAGCGTTTCGGCGCAGCGGACCAGGGCGGCGGCGTGAAGTTCAGGGATAAACGGCGAAAACCGTTCATCCTGGTACACCCAGACTTCCTCAAGGCCGCAGGTTCCCAGGGCGGTTTCCGCGGCGGCGCTCAAGTTCCCGGTAAAGAACACCCCGGCGGTCCTGAAGTCCCCTTCGGCGGCGAGCCGGCGGGCTGCTCCGGCGAGTTCCAGGGAAAGGGGATGCACCCCTCCGGCGCGGGCCTGGAGCAGCACCAGAATCAGCTTTTCCGCATCGGGCCGGGTGTAGGGAATCACGCCGCCTCCAGCCCCGGAGGACGCAGACGGCAGACCGGGGACTTCACCATTCTATCCGCGCCTTTCGGATCAACGCGGCGGCTTCGGCGGCTTCCACCCGGAGGGGCGGCATCTTGGCGGCTTGTTCCGGGGTATAGAGCTTCCGCACCCTGGTCGGGGAACCGGCAAGGCCGTAGTCTTGCGGGTCCTGCCTGTCCAGGTCCGCAAGGCCCCAGACCGTTACGGGCAGTTTCCGCGCCGCAAGCCGCCGGGTCAGGCTGGGCGGGCGGGGCTGAACGGCTTCCCGGCCAATGGCGAAAAGCGCGGGATACGCGCCCC
>JAIRSL010000154.1 GCA_031255475.1 Treponema sp. | reverse complement strand
AAGGTAAAGAGCGTGTTGTTCAGGAATCCCGTAACGATCCCGTCCAGGGAACCGAAAAATGAAAGAAGCGCGCCGGGAACGGCGATTTCCGCAACAGAAACCTCCGTCAAGGCTTTTTCGAACGGACCGGGCCACGAAAAACGGACGAAGAGCCAGCCGCCCAGGGCGGGATTCAGCCAACTGGCCCCCAGACCTCCAAAGCTCTGCTTGACTACCGCTACGGCAAAAACAATCCCCAGGACGGCGGACAGGGGATTTATCTGATTGGGCAGGAGCAGGACAAACACCAGGGCCGAAGCGATGACGCTCCCGTCCCGCAGGGTACGGACCCCCGTCATCCGGTTTATCACGAATTCCGTAAAAAACGCCGCCGCCGTTACCGCAACGGCAAGACCCAGGGAGGTGAAAGAGTCGGTCAGGGAAGACTGGAGTATCCCCAGGCCGGCGCAGACGCATACTATCACCATCCGTCCCATCGTGGGGCGGGCAAGGTTTATCTGGGGACGCTGTAACAGAAGCGGTGAAAACGTACCGGACATTTCAATTTTCTCCCGATGCGTACCGGATAATGGCGGTACTCAGAGGCAGCCGGGAAGGGCAGACCGCTTCGCAACACCCGCAGCCATGGCACTCTCCCGCCCGCCCGGCGCCGCCTTTCTTCCTGTTTATCCGGGAGCGTTTGTACAGTTCTTCCGGGTCAAGACCCACGGGGCACACGGACCTGCATTCCCCGCAGTTGATGCAGTCGCGGCTCAATTCCCCGCCGCTCCGGGCTTCAAGAAGGGCGAAGACCGCGCAGGTGGTTTTGATTACCGGTTCGTCCAAATCCGTCACCACGCGGCCCCGGAGAGGCGACCCGAAGGCTATACGTTTGGGCTTTCTCGAAAAACCGCCGCATTCGGCAAAAAGTTCACTCAGGCGGGTCCCTATTCTCGCCCTCAAGACCTGCGGATTCCTGACCGCCGATCCCCCGACCGCTATATACCGGTCCAGAACGGGTTTTTTAAGTTTTACCGCGTCATGAACAGCCGCCAGCGTAGCGGGACCCAGGATGAGGAGGGACCCGAGCGCCGCGTTCTCTTTTTTTTCGTAGAGCCTGAGCACAAGTTCCAGCTCCCGCTCATTCCGCTGGGGATACCGGAAACCGGTCAGGACCAGGGATGCGGGTATGCTCCATTGAGCCGCCGCCGCCAAAAGCTCCGCGCCTAAGTGCTTTTCCCGGCAGGAAACCGCAAAAACAATGCGGCCTGCCCCCGCCGCTTTCGCGGTGATGGCGCTCCCTTCCACCACCGCCCGGAGCCGCTCCCGGCAGAGCGCGTAATCCGCCACCAGCCAGGGATCGTCGAACACGCACCGGACCACCAGGGTAAGAGTATCTTCAAGGGCCCCGGGAACGGGAATCAGGTCCGAAACCGGCCGGCCGGGCATTTCCATTTCCACAATGCCGTAATCGGAAATAATGTGCCGGAGATTGGCGGCGGAAAGGCCCTCCCAGGGAAAGGTTTCCTCCCGCTTTCCCAGTTTTTCAAAGGCCCCCTCCATGCGTATAACCAGGGCGTCGTTGGTATATCCATCGGCGGTCGTCCACGAAACCTGCCTGACCACCCGCCCGGGGACCGTGGCATGAATGTTCGCGGAACCGGGCCCCTGGCCCCGGCCTATGAGCATTCCCTCCCGTACCTGCTCTCCCACCCCGACGGTGGGAAAAGCCCGCCCGCCTGAATGCTGAATCAGGGGAATCACCGAAAGACCAGGGAGAAAGGCGGTTACGCTTGAATCCCCGGAAGGAACCATGGAATCTTCAAACCGAATCCCCCCGCGGGGAAAAGAATAAACCTTCATGCGGCGATCCGTTTATCGTTAAATACCAGGGAGCTTCCTCCCTTGCGCTCCTTCCGGCCGCCCCGAATAAAGGAAGGAAGGGCCGGGATCAGGATGAACAATATCGAAATCAAATCTCCCGGAGTACGGGCGGTATCCGCGTCCGGGGTATAGCCTTCCAGAAAACCCATAAGGTCCGCCAGGGGAAAGGGAGGTATCTCCCCCCGGTCAACACCGGTTTGAACAGGCCCCTCCCCGCTTTCCAGGCCGGCTTCCACGACAAGGCCATCGTCTCCAATAGAATAGCGGTAATAATCGGAATACGGAAGATACCCGGAATGCGTTTTATATTCCGCGGTATCGTCCAGGGACCGTAAGGAGAACGACCGCTGAAAAGCCAGATGGGCCTCATAATCCCCGGCGCGGGGTCCCGGAACGTCCTGGGCCATTAGTTCCCTGCCGGGCACGGCGGATCCCGGCAGGATAAAGGGCACAAGCAGGGCAAGGGCCGCCGCCGGAACCCAGGGAAGGATGGTACGGGGGCAGTGCCGCTTAAAATAATGGAAAAAGGCGGAAAGGCCCAAAGCCGGCTTCCTGATAGACACCGGATGGAACCTTACATGGCCATCCCGGTTTGATTCGGTCCACAAAACAACCCCAATGACGCAGCAGCAGGACAGAAAAACCGGCAGCGCCGTCAGGACCGGGATATTACCGGTACGGAGAACCGCCCAGTAAACAGCCGCGAACAACAGGGGCATAAGGGGGGAAACTCCGGAAAACCCCGGCGGCTTGCGGGGATAGACCTTCCCGTTACGACGGCGGGCGATGAATTCACGCAGGGGCGGGATAAGGCTGCCGGAAAAAGCGAAAAGCGTCCCCGTAAGGACCATCCCAAAGGAACCTAAGAACGCCAGAGGTACGCACAGAGG
>JAIRSL010000150.1 GCA_031255475.1 Treponema sp. | reverse complement strand
TCGGGGCGGACATGCAGATTGCCAGACCTAACCTGGGACCTTCCACCAGGATTGAGGTCTACCGTCTTTTTCAATTTACCCTGAGAGATATCCTTGAGCAGCATTACGGCGCCGATAAGGCGGATGAACTTTTCCGGGAAGCCGGGGTGCTGGCGGGAAAGGCGTTCTTCGATCACTTTTTGAGTACGGTGCAGGATATATCCGGACTTGCGGCAACGATACAGAATGCCTTTGGTGAACTGGGAATAGGTATTTTCAGGGTAGAAAGCGCCGACACCGGAAGCGGCCATTTTATTTTTACTGTTGATGAGGATCTGGACTGTTCGGGGCTTCCGGATACCTCTGATGTTATCTGTGTTTACGATGAAGGCTTTATCCAGGGAATTCTGGAATCCTTCAGCGGGAAAGGTTTTGATGTCCGGGAAATCGATTGCTGGTGTACCGGTTCCAGGACTTGCCGTTTTGAGGCAAAAACAAAAGCGTCTTAACGAATTTTTCGGAGAGCCCCTTCCTGCGGAACTTTTGTGTATATGCAAAAAAATTCGGTGGGAAGGCTTTTTTGGAAGTCCGCAATATATATTTTTACACTTTATTGTAAGAATATATAGGATATGGGGTAGCCATTCATAAACCCATGGACAGCAAAGGATTATTATATGGCAGATAAGGAAGATTCTGTTTTAGAACACATCCGTGGACTTCTGAAAGATAATGCCGTCCCCAAATTGACGATCGAACTCGCAAAAATTCCCGGTATGGAAGAAATTCATAATGATCTTACGGTTATACGAGAGGTGATGTTTGCATTCTCGGAAGGGGATTTTTCACAGCCCATAAGAATACGGGGAATCATCTCCGGTTGTATGAAGGCTCTTCAGGCCCGGCTTCGGCATCTTGTTTGGCAGGTTCAGAGGGTAGAGCAAGGCGATTTTACCCAGCGTGTTGAATTCATGGGAGAGTTTTCCGAGGCATTTAATCGGATGGCGACGCGCCTGGATATTACTATAAAGAAGCTTCAGGAAAAGGAAGAGGAGTTGAATGCACTGGCCGGCAGCCTTCGCCGTTATGGAGGGTTCAAAAATACTGCCATAGAAGCCATCGTGAAAAGCGGGACCATCGAATACCCTCCCAACCACGATCCTCTTACCGGCATTATGAGCTGTCGTTATTTCATGGACAGGGTTGCTTCCGAGTTGAGCAATGCCGATGTTCTAAAAATCCCCTGCGGTATCATCATGGTGGATATCGATAATTTCAAACAATTTCATGACAAATCCGGATCCTTGCCGAGCGATGAGGCATTGAAGCATACAATACGACTCCTTTCTTCTCTTCTTCGTAAAAACGATTTTCTTGGCCGCTATGGAGGGAAAACCCTTGTTTTTTTCTTCAGCGGCGCCGATGAAGCAGCCGGTCGTATCATCGCCGAACGTATGCGAACGGTCATAGAAAATAATCCGGTGAAACTGGAATCCGGTCCGGTTCCGATCACCGCCAGTTTTGGGCTGGCAATGTCCGATACGGTCCCTCTGCCCCATGACGAGAAGTATATCGAGGTTCTTTTGAGTAACGCCGGCAGCGCTCTCTACCGGGCTAAGAGTGAAGGCAGAAACCGGGTCGTATGTTTTTCCGATGAATCCATCCTGGCCGGTTGATTCGTAGCGAAAGGTTCTCCCGCGGTTTTATGCGCCCGCTTACGCGGGGGAGCTTGGCAACCCGGATGGGTTGCTGAGGCGAGGTTGTTGATTGGAAGCATGGTCCATACCCCGGAGTTTGCTCCCGTGTTCTTCATCTTGGTGTCCGAAGCTGTTCAAAAAATAATCTGCCGTGCGCTACTAACACGCGCGGTTCCGGAACAGGCTCTTTTTCTATCTGTTTTTTCCTCTGGCGTCAATAGGTATGGCCTTTTCAAAACGGCCGCTTCGGAATGCATATATTTCATCGCAGAGGTTGGGAATGACACAGGCATGATTCGGAATGATGCATAGTTCCTGTCCTATTTCCATGTCTATTCCACCTTCTTTTTTAACAAAGCCGTGTTCTTCGTTGAGTTTGTAAATTTCCGCCTCCGGTTCGCCAATGATAAAACCGTAGCCGGGGCGGTTGGCGCAGAGATCGGAGGTGAGCGTTTTGGAACCGGCGTCAATAATGGCCGTTTCCGCATCGGGGCGGGCGACAACGGCGGCGTGGATCCTGAGGGCGCAGTCTTCTTCGTTCGTAAGGTCAAGGCTGAGCAGAGCGTTATCATTGAAGATATAATTCCCCGCACGCACTTCCGTAATGCCCGTGAGCTCTTCGGGGAAGCAGAGGGAAAAGGACGAACCGCCGCTGATTAACGGGACGTGTATGCCCGCTTCGTTCAGGATTGCCGCGCAGCGGCGTATCTCGCGGCTTTCCGCGCCGAGGCGGGCCCGTACCTCGTTTTTTGTTTTACACCCGTACACGCCGCCGCCATAGTGCAGAATACCGGTGACGGCGATACCGGGCAGGTCTTTTACCGCCAGGGCAAAGTCCCGCAGGGGAGCGCCGGTCTTAATGCCCCCGCGGCCGATACCCCCGTCAAGCTCTATACACACCGGGAGCCGCCGTCCCAGGGAAACGCCCAGGTCCGAAAGTCCTTTGGCCCCCGGTACGCTGTTGATGATGGTGCGGACGGTCATCCCCTCCCGTAACAGGAGGGACCGGTAGCGTTCCAGTTTATCGGGACCGATAAGCGGGTACGCGATAAGAATATCGGTGATTCCGCCATCGGCCATAACTTCCGCCTCGCCGAGCTTGGCGCAGGTGATACCCCGGCAGCCTGTCTGTAACTGCAGCCGCGCAAGAAAGACGCTTTTGTGAGTTTTAATATGTGGACGGTGGCTGATACCCAGGGGTTCCAGCTTGGCGAGGGCGTTTTTGATGTTCCGTTCCGCGGCGTCAAGATCAATGCGTACCGAAGGGGTTGAACGATAATCCATCACGGTGATACTTCGGCGATAAGTTCCGCTTCCACCGGGATATTGGCCGGCAGAGTATTGGTCCCCAAAGCGCAGCGGGTATGCCGTCCCGCATCGCCGAATATTTCCACCATCAGGTCGGAAACGCCGTTTATCACCTGGGGCTGGTTTTCGAATGTTATTCCGCAGGCGACATACCCCTTTACCTGAACGATACTTTTGACGCGGTTAAGATCGCCCAGAAACCGTTTGAGCTGGGCGACAAGGTTTAAACCGCAGTACCGCGCCGCCTGATATGCGTCTTCGAGAGAAATTTCCGCGCCGACTTTACCGCGGTATATCTGTTTACCGTTGATGATGGGTCCCTGGCCGGAAACAAAAACGAGGTTTCCCGCTTGTTTGCACGGAGTGTAGCTTGCGATAGGAGACGGCGGTTCCGGCAAATCGATGCCTAATTCCTTCAGCTTATTTTCGATATTCATTCCTTAATTTCCTCTTCCGGCGCGGTTTTGCCGGCTAAATCGACATTCTTCCCGCGCGCTATGCCAAGATATTTATACAGCGTAAATTTTGATATGCCAAGAAATTTGCAGGCTTCATCGCTTGAATGGGTAATAAGGAAAAATCCCTTACTGTCAAGGAATCTGACCGCTTCAAGTTTATCTTCCATTGTCATATCGGAAACATCCTTGCCTATCCGGGCAAGGCTTTCCTTGATGAAATAATCAAACAGATCTTCTACTTTGTTGGCAAAAACCTCGTCAACCTCCTGGTTCGGCAGTATCATGGTCATCTTTTGCAGGCGGTCCTGTACTTCCATCATCGAAGTAATATCGGTATTTATGCAGAGGGAACCTATGACCTTGCCCGCGTTGTTGCGGAAGTAGAAGGTCGATGAACGGAGCATTCGTCCTTCCGGGGTCTTATTAAAGTAGTTGTACAGATCGCCGTTGGTATTGGGGGGATTCCGCAGGACCTCCAGTCCCAGATTGGTACCGCCGTCCCCCACATTGCGGCCTGTAATCCAGTTGTTCTCTATGGCTACAATGGTATGACTGTAATCCTTCGACAGATCGTGGAGGACGATCTCCGAATCATGTCCGAATTGCGCCGCAAGCATTTGTACCAGCCGCTTCAGATTAGGCAATTCATCGCTTATCTTTTCCATACCCGCTTACCCTTTTTGGGCCAGGAGCAGTTTGCCCCCGGCGTTGTATTCCCGCTTGTTTTCAAAAAACGACGGACGGCCCGCGACCATTGCCATGACGATTCCTTCCGGCAAACGCGCCGGATCGGCGTAATCCGCGGTATCCCGTAACCGGTCCCGGTCGACGAGCAGTATATCCGCGACGGCGTTTTTCCGTAACCGGCCCCTCGTTTTTAAGCCGAAACGTTCCGCCGGCAGGGCGGTGACGCTTTGCAGCGCCTGTTCAAAGCCCTTTTTCCCCGCGTACCGGGAAAGAAAACGGGCGTGAGCGCCGTAACGCCGGGGATGAGCCGTCCCGTCTTCAGGATAGATCGCGTCCGAAGCGACGATGACGCCGGGTTCCGCCAGTATCGTTTCCACATCTTCCTCGCACATGGAATACAGGAAAATCGGAACATTCCCCCGGTTCTCCAGCAAAAGATCGAAAACGCATTCCTCGCCGCTTTGACCCCGTTCTTCCGCAATTTCCGCGATGGTCTTTCCGCTTTCCCGTCCCCGGCCCGGGACTATTCTGTCCCACCCCAGATCGAGGGCCAGGTTGTCCCACAGGCTTTGCTCGGTTCTTAAGGCCGCCGCGGTTTCGGCCCGTACCGTCGGTTCCCGCAGCCGGTCAAGCATCCTTTCCACGCCCCCTTGCTGCAACGCGGGGGGCAGCAGCGTAACCAGGCTGGTGGAAGCGGCGGTATACGGGTATACGTCAAAGCTGATATCAAGCCCCCCGTCTCGCGCCGTCCGTATTTTTTCCAGGATTCCCGGGATCCGCGTTTTCCAGCAGCTCCTTCCGGCAGCCTTGAGGTGGCTGATATGAAAGGAAGCGCCGCTCCGCCGGGCCAGGCGGATGATTTTATCGACCGATTCGGGGAGGCTTTTCCCTTCCCCCCACAAATGCGCCGTAACGATGCGCCCTTGTTTAGCCGGTATTTCGCAGAGTTTCGCAAGTTCTTCCATAGAATAATAATTTTCCGGCGCGTACATGAGCCCCAGGGAAAGGCCGAAAACCCCGGCGTCCAGTTCGTCTTGTAATAAACCGCCGATACGGTCCTGTTCCGCGGCGCTGAGGGGGCCCGGTTCAAAGCCTTTTACCGCGATGCGCAGCGCCCCTCCGCCGCAGAGATACCCAATATGGCTCCGGAGCGCGCATCCCTCCAGTTCCCGCCGGAATTCCGCAAAACCCATGCCGGCAAACCGTTCCGGAATAGCGCCAATAACCGGCAGCGCGTAATGCCGGAGCAGGGGAAAATTTTGCCGGGAAGAGGGGACGGCGGAAAACCCGCAGTTCCCGTTGATAAAAGTCGTAATACCCTGACGCAATTCTTCCGTACCCCCTCCGGCAAAGGGAATCAGATCGCCGTGGCGGTGAATGTCGATAAATCCCGGCAGGGCGTAAAGCCCGGTTGCGGCGATACGCTCCGTCCCCGGTACGCTGCCGAGATCGGGGGCTATGGCTTCAATATATTCGCCGTTTATCAGTATGTCTCCGGCAAAGGCGTTCCCGCCGCCGCCGTCCGCAATCAGGGCGTTTTTAATCAGCGTCATCGCCGGGGCCCCATTTTCACTTTAACGTACATAACGCTCTTTCTATATTATGATTACAAATGATGATATGTCAACAAAAAATATTTTATTTAAGCTGATTTTTTTTTAGTTATTTTTGGACTTTTTAAGGTAAGTATAGGCAAAAATTGCAAAAAAGCGAAAAAAACATTTGCACCGCAAAAAAAGTATGATATAATTCTCTTGACGGCTAAAAGAATGTAAGTTACCATTAATCGGAAGGAGGAACGTATGGGACTGAGAAGAAGATATGCCGCGCTGCTGATTGCCGCCGCAATCAGTACGCTGGCCTTGGGAAGCTGCAAAAAGGAAGACGGCGGGAATTCGGGAAAGGTAACCCTTTCTGTTTTAAATTATCTCGATATGACCAGCGCGAACAGCGTCAATGAAGTGGAAACGGTATGGGGCGCGTTCGATCAGGCAAATCCCGGCATACAGGTTGTCCGGGAAGACCTCTATAATGAACCCTACCATAACAAGGTGGAAGTGTACGCCGCTACGGGAAAGCTCCCCGACGTGCTCTATGTCTGGCCGTCGGGAAGGTCCTCCGGCCTGCATCAAAATCGCCTGCTTAAAGACATTGGTCCCTTTATCGAACGGGAGGGTCTTGCGGGCGTTTACCTGCCTGCGGCGCTTGATCCCGCCAATCAATACGCCGGATATGTGGCCATGCTTCCCGTTGCTATTACCGCAAGCCATGTGTTCTACGTAAACCTTGAAGTGCTGAAAGACTGCGGCCTTGCTCCGGCAAAAACATATTCCGAGTTAAAAGCCCAGGTTCCCGTGTTAAAGGCAAAGGGTTACGAAACGGTCATTATGGCCAATAAAGATTCCTGGGTCATGCAGTCCTGCCTCTTTTCCATGCTGGCGGGACGTTTCGGCGGGCCCGGATGGGAGAAGGCGATCCTTTCGGGAGAGGCGAAATTTACCGATCCGGACTTTGTAAACGCCCTTGGATTTGTAAAAACCCTCTATAACGACGGCGTGCTTTCTGTTTCTTCCCTGGGCGTTTCGTACGGCGATACGCCGGGACTTTTTTCGACCAATAAGGGCGCTTACATGATAGACGGGGACTGGCGGGTAGGGGCCTTTGTTACCGATCAGTCCACCGGGCAGGCGCTGATAAGCCCGGAACAGCAGAAAAATATTCTTATTACCGTGTTTCCCGATATTGAGTCTGCCAAACTCAACCGGTCCACATCGGGCATACTCGGCGCCGGTTTTGCCATGAGCGCAGCCGTCCCCGACGGATCGGAAAAGGAAGAAGCCGCCTGGAAACTTATCAAGTGGCTCGTGGGCCTGGAAGTCGAGACCCGCCGGGTGGAAGTGGGCGGTATAGCGACTCCGACCCGTACCGATATTGACTACGCCGCCCTGGTTCTTGAACCGATGCAGATCGCCGCGGCCGGCCTTGGCGGAAAGTACAATATACAAACGGCGGTTATCGACGGGGTTTTCCATAGCGATATTTTTAACCCTCTCAATGACGGCCTTGCGGAAATCGGCATGGGAACCAAGACGCCTGTTCAGGTAGCTCGTGAAATTCAGCGGGTTTTTGACGCCTGGAAAGAATCCCAATAAAGAACGGGGAGGGGAACAGAACGGTATGAAAGAAATAAGCGCGGCGGCGGAAGTTAAGTTCTCGTTCTTGATACTCGTGCTGCCCGCCCTGCTGCTTTATTACTTTGTAATGGCCTTTCCCACATTCTTTTCGGTTTTCTTAAGCCTGACAAATTATAACGGAGGGGTGATTTTCGGGAACCCCAGGCTGAAATTTGCGGGATTCAGGAGTTATTCGGCGATATTCGGCGACCCTTATTTTTTTATCGCTTTAAAGAATAACCTATATATTGTACTGATTTCCGTATTCGGGCAGATTCCTTTGGGGTTTATTCTTGCCTACATACTTTCCCAGCGGTTTATTAAGGGTTCCGGTTTTTTTCAGACCATGATCTATTTTCCTAACGTTATATCTTCTGTTATTATCGGCATCCTCTTTAACAATTTTTTTCTCACCTCCAACAGCGTCATGCTGGAGATACAGCGTTTTTTTAATCCCGCCGCCGAATTCAATGTGGTAAAAAACCCCATGCTTCCCGTTCTTATGGTGATGCTGTGGATGTATACGGGAACCTACGTTATCATCTTTCTCGCCAACTTGCAGAAGATCGATTCGTCTGTCATTGAGGCGGCAAAAATCGACGGCGCAACGGAACCTCAGATTTTGCGTTATATTATCCTTCCCGCCCTGTCCGGGGTTATTGTTACCGCCGTCATACTTGCCATATCGGGATCGTTGAAATCCTTTGATCTGATTTTTGTGATGACCCAGGGAGGCCCGGCCCACCGCACCAGCGTACTTTCCCTGTATATGTACGAAAAAGCCTTCCGGGGCGCGCCGAATTACCCGGTTGCCAACGCAATCTCTACGGTTATGGTAATCATCAGCTTTATGCTGATAGGCATTACCAAGGGCGTTGAAAAACGCTTTGGGGCGTAGATTATGGCCGGCATACGGAAGTCGGGCGGCGTTTCTCTTTTTATAATGTACGGCATCGTTATTATTTTTACCATACTGGCGCTGTATCCGGTATTCTGGCTTATTATCCAGTCTTTTAAAACCACCCAGGAGTATATGTCCGCAAGCAAACTGGCCTTTCCCAAAGTATGGTTTTATAAGAATTACCCCATCACCTGGGTTACCGGCAAATTTGGGATACTTATTGTGAACAGCGTTATTTATACTTCCATTACGGTGGCATCGGTTATTCTTTTCGGTTTTATGTCGGGCTTCGCCTTTGCGAAGCTGCCGGTAAAAGCGGGCCGCTTCCTCTACGGGAGTTTTGTCATCGGCATTCTGCTCACCCTGCAGTCAATACTGGTGCCGCTTTTTCTGATGATTAACGCGGTCGGGCTGTATGACACCCGGCTGGGCGTTCTTATCGCCTACATCGGCATAGGGCTCCCGATGGGGGTGTATCTTTCAACCGGATATATAAAAAGTATTCCCGACGCGCTGATCGAATCCGCCCGGCTGGACGGCGCGAAGTATCTGCGCATATTCAGGAGTATCATCCTGCCGATCTCGGCGCCGGTTGCCACATCGGTAGCGATACTGATGATAACCGGCACATGGAACGAATTTATGCTGATAAATATTCTTGTGTCGAAGAGTGATATAAAATCGCTGCCGGTGGGCATCAGCATGTTTTCCGGGGCGCTGGCTTCGGATTACGGCAAGCAGTTTGCCGCCCTGGTTATCGGTATGACCCCCATGATCATCTTCTATCTGATTTTTCGGAAACAAATTACCAGGGGTGTCAGCACCGGCGCGGTAAAGGGATAGGACGGATATGCGGTACGGCCATTTTGATAACGACAGATGCGAGTACGTATTCGACAGAGTTGATACTCCCATGAGCTGGACCAACTATCTGGGTACGGAAGACCTCGTGGGCGTATTCAACCAAACCGCGGGGGGCTATCTCTTTTTTAAGAGCGCCGAACGCCACCGCATTACCCGTTTCCGCGCCAACAGTGTTCCTCTTGACCGGCCGGGGCATTACGTGTATCTCCGGGACGAGGAAAGCGGCGACTACTGGACGATAAGCTGGCAGCCTGTCGCAAAGCCGGTGGAGTGTTACCGCGCGCGGCACGGCCTTTCTTATACGGTTTACTCGTGTGAATATTCGGGCCTGTACGCGGAGCAGCGGCTTTTTATCCCCCGCGGTGAAGACGTGGAACTTTGGGACATTGTTGTAGAGAACAGGAGCGGCAGGGACCGGAAAATCGGCCTTTATTCTTACGCCGAACTGAGTTTTCATTTGATTGACAGCGATAACAAAAATTTTCAATCAACCCTCTACTGCTCCGGCGCGGACTATGAGGACGGAGTGATAGAACAGGACTTGCATTACGAAGATCAGGGGTATCAGTTTTTTGCCTCGGACTTTGATCCTGACGGCGTTTGTGTTGACCGCGAAAAATTCATCGGCGTTTGGAATACCGAAGCGAATCCGGAGGCTCTTGTTTCGGGAACGCGGCTTTCCGTTTTTTCAATAAGAGGCGGAAACCAGAGCGCCGTTCTGTATAAGAGCCTTTCGCTTTGTCCGGGAGAAATCAGGCGTCATTGTTTTATGCTCGGCGAGGGGGGGAAGGCGGAAGGGCGGCGCATAAAAAACAAGTTCGCCGGACCCGTTGTCCGGGACGCTGCATTTATCGCGCTGAAAGAATACTGGGACCGCAAGCGTTCCGCACTGCGGGTGCTTACCCCGAATGAATCGATGAACACCATGCTCAACATTTGGACCCTTTACCAGAGCGAAATCAACGTCATGTTCTCGCGGTTCGCCAGTTTTATTGAAGTAGGGGGGCGAACCGGACTCGGTTACCGCGATACTTCTCAGGACGCCATGTGTGTCATTCACAGTAATCCTGAAAAATGCCGCTCCCGCATTGTAGAGCTTCTTAAGGCGTTGATGAGCGAAGGTTACGGCCTGCATCTTTTTGAACCTGAATGGTTTGACGAAAAGAAAGAAGCGGCATACCGGAATCCGACTATCGCCCATCTTCCGGACATAACAACCATGCTGCACAGTGCGGAAAATGCGTGCAGCGACGACGCCCTCTGGCTTGTTTCCACCGTGGTAGAATATATACGGGAGACCGGGGACGCCGGTTTTGCGGGAGTAATCCTACCCTACGCCGATACTGTTTGTATGACCCCCCCCCCCCCCTCCTCCCCCCAGGATTCATATCTACTCACATAGAGAGTAATACCGCACATCCTGATACCGTTTATGATCACCTGAAACGCATACTTGATTTTTCCGGGCGTATGACGGGCAGCCACGGCATTTGCCTGGGGCTCCGCGCCGACTGGAACGATTGTCTTAACTTAGGGGGCGGAGAAAGCGCCCTGGTCAGCTTTCTGTATCTCTGGGCTCTGGATAATTTTGTCCGGCTGGCGGAATTCCTGGGGAGAGGAGACGATGTTCTCCATTATAAAGCGGTTCATCAAAAGGTTCTTGAAACATGCCGGGACCGGCTTTGGGACGGCAGGTGGTATCTCCGGGGGTTTACCGGGAACGGCAGGCCCATAGGTACCGACGCAGATGCCGAGGGAAAGGTCCATCTTGAAAGCAATGCCTGGGCGGTCATTACCGGGGTAGGCGGCGTTGATCGGGGCAGGCAGGCCATGGATTCCGTATCGGAATATCTGGGTACCCCGTACGGGCTTATGCTTAACGCTCCCGCGTATACGGCGCCTGATGACGATATAGGTTTTGTGACCAGGGTTTATCCCGGGCTTAAAGAAAACGGCGCCATTTTCAGCCATCCTAATCCCTGGGCGTGGGTCGCCGAATGTATGCTTGGACGGGGAGACCGGGCAATGGAACTGTACGACGCGCTCTGCCCCTGCCGTCAGAATGACATCATTGAAATACGGAAGGCGGAACCCTACAGTTACTGTCAGTTTATTTCCGGCAAAGATCACGATAACTTTGGAGAAGCCCATCACCCTTTTATGACCGGTTCGGGGGGCTGGAGCTATTTTGCCGCTTCCCATTACATACTCGGCATACGACCGGACTTTGATACTCTCATTGTGGATCCCTGTATTCCCCCGGAATGGGACGGTTTCAGCGCCCTAAGGAAATTCCGGGGCGGTGAATATCATATTACCGTGCGGAACCCCGCCCATGTCCGCAAGGGCGTTAAAGAAATTACCATCAACGGAATAAAACACGAAAAGATCCCGCTGCCGCGAAAGGGAGAAACGATACATGTGAACGTAACCCTTGGATGATGAGATCGAATATTGAGGAATATTTAGTTGAAGAAGATTTAATTAAGGAAGATTTAATCGAGGAGGATTTACATGACGGAGAAAAAAGAAATTTTTTTAAAAAGCGCGGTAATTCTGTTTTGTATGCTGATTGCGGCGTCCTGCGCGACAAGCGGCGGCGGGGAAATGGTTCCCAAGGTGTCGAGCTACATACGGACATGGCCCATTCCGCCGGAAGTACGCGAGGGGGACGATCCGTATTGGAACGCCGGCATGATCAAGGGAGAATATCTGACGGATCTGATCGTTGCCTTTGCGCTTATTGATTCAGGCGACGGTTCAAGCATCTATATTCCCGAACTGCGGGAACTCGCCGACGGAACGCCGATGTTCTCCAATATCTGGGACGAGATCGCGGCGGTAAAGGAAAAGTATCCCCATATCAAGGTGAATATCTCTGTCGGCGGGTACAATGCGGAAGGTTTTTCCGACATGGCGGATGATCCGGCGTTAAAGGCGGCTTTTATTGCCAATGTTGTTACATGGCTGCGGGACTATAACCTGGACGGCGTTGATATTGATTGGGAATATCCGGTAGGGCCTGAATGGGGGCAGGAGATAAAGTCCCGCCCGGCCGACAGGACCAACTATGTCAGCCTTCTCCGGGACATCCGCAAAGCCCTGGACGACCTGGGGGCCGAAACCGGAAAGCGATACGGCCTTTCCACGGCGGTACCCGCCAGCAACTGGTTTCCTGCCGTTAACGACGTAGTAGAAGTGGCGAAGATTGTGGACGGCATGAAACTCATGGCCTACGACTACTATGGGGGATGGAACGGCACTACCGGGCATCATTCGAATCTCTCCAACAATCCTGATGACCCCGCCTGGGGAGGCTGGAGTACCCGGCAGGCGGTGGATGCCTACATCGATGCGTGGGTTCCCCCGGAGAAAATCATGCTGGGTTTCGGGTTTTACGGACACGCATGGAAAGGAGTGGAAGACGGCGAAAGCCGCGGCCTGTATCAGCCGTACAAAGAACTGCCTTTTGATCAGGGGACGGTGAGTTATACCCGGATAAAAGAAATGCTCGAACCCGGTTCCGGTTTTACCCGTTACTGGGACCCGATAGCGGAAGCGCCCTTTCTGTACAACGGAGACATTTGGGTAAGCTATACCGATGAGGAAGCAATACGGCTTTTAGCCGCTTATGCCAGGGAACGGAAACTCGGCGGAGTCTTCATCTGGGAGTACGTTCACGACATTGACGCAGATTTGCTGCAAGTTCTCGCAGAAAACGTTCAGTAGGAGGAAGGAATGAAAAGAATATGGCTCTGTATGATTATGGGGTTCTGCGCGGCATTGCCGTCTTTTGCCCAATTACGGATGAACGGCTGGGGCCGGGCGGTGTGGCTTCCCGTGTATATCGATCAGTCGGGAGAAACTAAAACAATAGTTCAGTCTTCCTATGGCGATCTGCCCGATTTAGAATTCACGTTTTCAGCATCATCCGAAAATATCGGCGCTGATATAGGGGTAATAGTCGGACAGGGAACCTTCAATCAGATTGGGAACGCCAAAATATGGTGGAAGCCGAACCGGTATTTTAAACTTCACATCGGTCTTGGACGGGTAGCAACGCTGCGGGGTAAGGTCGAGAGCAGTACCGGCGCATATTCCTATGCACGGGGGCGTATAACCGGATTAACCCTGCCCACAGGGAAAAATGAACCCATTGTGCTTATCGACGATGGCGACGGCATCTTCAGCCGTTTCAATCTGAGCAAGATGGGCGCCATTATGGAAATTACCCCGTTACCCGGCCTGTTTATCGGGGCTGCCGTGGCCCCCAACAGCTTAGTGAACAACGGGCTTTTGGCAAAAGATGTGTACCGGGGGCTGCATGTTGCGGCGGGATACGAGATCAACAATATCGGCCACATTCGTATGGGATACATAGGAGGCGGCAGAAACGGAAGCCCCGCGGGTAACGCCGGGGAAAATTGGGATTTTTCCTGGGACCAGCGGATTGAAGCGGCTTTTGCGTTAACCGCGGTAGAGAATCTGTTGATTGATTTTGGTTTGAAGTACAGCCTGGAGGATCATCCGGGGACTTTGGATCAGCCCGGTTTTTCCCTGGAGAACCCTCTCTACGCCGCCGTAGGGGTAATGTTTACCGGTATTCCGAATCTCAGGCTTGGGTTTGCTGTCGATGGGCATTTTGCCGGTACGGCCGAAGCGGGAAAAGACGGAGCCGCGATTACCAGCGCGCCCCAAATCGCCTTTAACATTTATCCTACCTACGATTTAGGCATCTTTGCTATAGGCGGTGATTTGACCTACGGCATCCAGTTTGGAGACATGGAAGGCGTAAACGATAAGCAGAATCTCGGCTTCGGCTTACACATTCAAAAGCAGTATGGCCACGGTAATGTCCGGGGCGGTATTGCGCTGAACCCGCCCCTTGAAAACGGGGAAAAATGGGGATTTGCCGTCCCGTTGTGGATAACCTATTCGTTTTAATTCAGGAGGAATAATATGAAGTATCATTTAACTGCGGTTTTACCGGCCATTCTGTTAGCAGCGTCTTTAATATTAGGAGCTTGCCCCGTTGCCGATGAAGAGGGGACGGAGAGCATAAACTATGTTTCTTTTCCCGAAGATGAAATTCTAGGCGCCAGTTTTTATGCGGGAGACGGGGTGCTTGATCCCGGATTTATCGAGAAAAACGCCGATGGAACCTATAGGGTGCGGATAAAGCGGCGGGCGCCCTCGTCTTCTCCGGTAGCCATGTTCATTACCGGATCGTTTTCCTTTTCCGGCTATTACAGCATTACCTGTACTTTTCCCGAAGATCCGGCGATAACGAATAAGCCAAATAGGGTTTATGTCATGGCATCAACCAACCTTGATTTGGCGGTTGACGCGGATTATCCGACCGCCTGGGATTCAAGGGTCTTTACCAGTTTCCGAAACGACGAGGCGACCGGCAGGGTTGTCATGAATAATGAGAACATTAATACGCTTACCGTAAAATCAAAGCCGTATATTACGGTGGTGTTGTACCTCTACTTTAAAGACGCGGGCAGCCCGGACGATTACTACGAATTCACCCTGAATGAAGTCAAAGCCGCAAACGGCGTTGTTCCTGTAAGCATGGTAACACAAATTGCCGCCTACCGCGAAGGCGATTCGGCAGCTTCTTCTTTTTACCGTTCCGCTCCCGTTCAGGCAGGATTCAACATTAAATACGATTCCAAAACGATACATTCCGCGAGCCCCGCGTCCTTAAATGTTGATATCGAAGTTCCCTCCGCGGACAGCGGCCAGGAACTTGAATTTGAAATCAGAAATGTAGGCGTTTATACGGCCGCCGCCGCTAACCTGATTGACAAGGCAACTATCCTTTCCGCCCAGGTCGCTGCGGGACAGACGGTTCCGGCCCAGACAGGGGTTGTAACGGAAACCGCTACCGCAACGGTGTATAAAGTAAAAGCGAAGGTTGTCGAGTATGCCGATATATTCGGGCATCCGGGAACCGGGATACGGCTTTCCATACCCGGGCCATTCGCCGATACGACCCGGTTTACCATTACGGTTAACCTGCCCGAAGAATATACCGGGAATTAAGCAGTTTTTATGGCTGATAAAACCCGGCGTTGCCGGGTTCGGCCTGTAATAGTGTTTTAGGAGAACTATTGTGAAGAAAAAATTATTTTTTGTACTATCGGCAATTCTTGCTTCGGCATTGTTGTTGATCGGCTGCCCGGTAGAACCGGACAATGAACCGGAGGAGCCCGTTGATTACGGTACGAATTTAGTTACGGAAGCGGCAATCCTTGCCGCGACCGGTACGGGCGTAACAGAAGTTGTGAAGGTGAGCGAGGGCGTATACAGGGTTACCGGAACGGTCACGCATTATGCAAACTGGGACGGAAGCGTTGTGGATTCCCGGATACAGCTTAATATCTCCGGCGACTTTACAGCGGCAGATCGCTATGTTATTACGTATGATCTTCCGTCCGATTCCGAAGCAAAGCCGAAAACCAGCTATACCGAAGGGTTTAGGGTATATCTGGAAAATACGACTAGCTGGGCGGGAACATGGCAGCATGAATATGCTGAGGAGTATAACGCCGCGGGAGGAGCCGGGACGGTAGCCATTAATCGGGACCTTACACAACCCGAAGAATCTGTGGAAACCGGCGATTATCATCAGCTTGTCAGCGTGTTTCTGTTTAATGATGCGGATGAAGGGAAGACGTACACATTCACCATTTCCAATGTAGGAGTATATACCCACGATAA
>JAIRSL010000121.1 GCA_031255475.1 Treponema sp. | reverse complement strand
CCCGCTTAAAAACCGGGAACCGGCGGTACTCTGGGCGGTCCGTAACCGTATAGACGCTCTGGTTCTGCCCCTGGAAGACAAGGTTTCCCTTTTAAGCGGAATCGCCGGGACCCCGCGCCGGAACCGGGAGAAACTTCTGTGCATGGCGAAAGATTATGCCCTGGCAGTTGAGGCCGGCGGCTGGGAACTTTCCCTCCTGGTGCCCCGGAAGAATTTCTCTTTCCACCGGGAACTGTTCCGCATGGAAGGAGGCAGGCGTGTTAAAGACTACAATTTCTGTCCCACCAATCCCGACACTATCGCCGTCATAAAACAGGAAGCGGAACGCCGCTTTCGGGAAAACCCGGAAGCAACGGTTTTCCATCTCTGGCCCGACCGGAAGCAGGAACTTACCTGGTGTTCCTGCCCCACCTGCCGGGCCTTTACCAGGGAAGAACAAAACATCATCGCCGTAAATACCGCCGCCGGAGTACTGGCGGAAATAGCTCCCGCAAGCCGCGTCTCGTATTACGAAAACTCCGCGGAACCCGGCAGTATATTGCCCAGGCCGAATATGTTCGTCCTGCGGAACCTTCCCGGAGAAGCGGGCGCCGGGGAAGAAGGGCTGTTTCTGGCGGAATAGGGGGTTCCCCTTACGATTCCGGCGTCAGCCCGTGCGGGGCCGCCCGGTATGGGCGCTTTCCAAGCCTGTTTACTGTTCCGCCCAATCCCGGCTGCGGCCCACGGCTTTATGCCAGCCGGCGATCAGGGCTTCCCGCTTTTTGCCGTCCATGACCGGCTCGAACACCCGGTCCACTTTCCGGCGGGTCTTAACTTCGTCCAGGCCCTTCCAGAACCCCACGGCTATTCCCGCGAGACACGCCGCGCCCAGGGCGGTGGTTTCCTGTATGCCGGGGCGCAGGATGCGGCCGTCCATGATGTCCGCCTGGAACTGCATAAGAAAGGTATCCCGGCTGGCGCCGCCGTCCACCCGGAGTTCCGGGATTTTAGCGCCCGTGTCTTTTTCCATGGCGCGGATCAGATCCAGGCTCTGATAGGCGATAGACTCCTCCGCGGCGCGGATGATGTGATTCCGCTTGGTCCCGCGGGTGATCCCCACGATGCAGCCCCGTGCGTACATGTCCCAGTGGGGAGCGCCCAGGCCCGTAAAAGCGGGAACCAGGTAAACCCCGCCGGTATCGGGAACCTTGCCGGCGTAATACTCCGTATCGGCGCTTTCGGTGATGAACCGCAGTTCGTCCCTAAGCCACTGGATCACCGCGCCGCCCACAAAGACGCTGCCTTCCAGGGCGTATTGGATCGTTCCGGGAAGGCTCGCCGCGATGGTGGTAAGAAGGCCGTTCCGGCTTTCGCAAAGATCGGTTCCGGTGTTCATAAGGAGGAAACAACCCGTCCCGTAGGTGTTTTTCGCCTCACCCTTCTCAAAGCAGCACTGGCCGAAAAGCGCGGCCTGCTGGTCCCCCGCGGCGGCCGCGATGGGAACCTCCGTCCCCTGTATCTTGGCCGTACCGTACACCGAACTTGAGGGCCGCACCTGGGGCAGCATGGCCCGGGGGATGTCCAGGGCTTTAAGCAGGGTGTCGTCCCAGTCCAGCTTATGAATGTCGAAGATCATGGTCCTGCCGGCATTGGTGTAATCGATCACATGAGCCGCCCCGTTGGTCAGCTTCCAGATAAGCCAGGTGTCCACGGTCCCGAAGAGAACTTCCCCTTGTTCCGCCTTTTCCCGCAGGCCTTCGACATGGTCCAGTATCCACTTGATCTTGGTCCCCGAAAAATAGGCGTCCGGGACCAGGCCCGTGGTTTTCCTGATGTGGTCCGCAAGCCCCTGTTTCACAAGGCCGTCCACGATTTCCGCGGTACGCCGGCATTGCCACACAATGGCGTTGTAAACAGGCCGCCCCGTGGCCTTATCCCAAAGAACGGTGGTCTCCCGCTGATTGGTGATTCCTATAGCCGCAATATCCCCCGGATCAATCCCTTTCTGGGTAATAAGTTCCATCATCACCGCGTACTGGGAGGAATAGATCTCCATGGGATCGTGTTCCACCCACCCGGCGCGGGGATAAATCTGGGCGAATTCCTTTTGAGCGGTTCCGGCTATCTTCTGATCCTGGTCAAAAAGAATAGCCCGCGAACTGGTCGTGCCCTGATCCAGGGCGAGAACATACTTAGCCATACACAAACTCCTTATATAGCATAGCATCGATCCGGCTGAAACTCCGGCCTTACCTGCGGTACGGCCCCCTCCAGGCGCCGGAGGCGTACAGATAAACCCCGGCCGGGGAACCCTGATCCTGATAATACGTACGGAAGGAAGCGCCATAGGTTCCCAGGGAAGTTTCGCTTTGAATGGCAACATCCGCGCCGATTTCTATAGATCCCAAATTGTTGCCGTAAAATGCGCCCTCTCCCACGGATTTGACGGTTTCCGGCAGGGAAAGGATCGTCAGGGAGTTGCCGTCAAAGGCGTAGTCATCTATGGTTTCAAGACCGCTTCCCAGGCTAAGGCTTTCCAGATAGGCATTCTGAAACGCCAATTTGCCGATGAACGTTACCGTATCCGGGACGGCTATATCCCTCAACCAGTTGCCGGTAAAGGCCTTATTCCCGATAAACACCAAATTGCCGGGAAGTACCACTTTATCCAAATTCGCGTTGGCAAAGGCCCCCTCCCCGATAGCCGTAACCGTCCCGCCTTCCATCTCGTCGGGGATAATGGCGGTCGAATAATGGTTGTTAAAGCTGTAGTATTTGGTGATGATCACCCCGCCGGTCTGGGGATGGAGAGCGTATTCATAGGGAGTATTGTCCGGATCGTCCTCCCACCACGCATGGAGATAGATATTCTCATGGCCTATGCTTATCTCGTCCCCCGGCTGAAGGGGGACATCGTTTCCGTACTGCCGCCATCCCAAAAAGGCCAGGTTTCCTTTTTTCAGGTCCCGGGGTTTGTCAAGAACGATTGCCGTGTCCCCGGGGAAATACGTCCGTGAATCCACGGGGGGATAGCCGGAGGTATTATTGCCGCCGTAATAAATAACCTCGTAAGACGCTTCATAAGAAGACATTTCATAACAGCCTATAAACAGCGGAAACAGAAACAGCAGGATTGCGCTCTT
>JAIRSL010000007.1 GCA_031255475.1 Treponema sp. | reverse complement strand
GTCGAACATTCCATGAGTCATACCGCTCCGGGCATGCTTTCGGTAATCATCACCTCCGCGCTGGTTACGGTGTTGCTCTGCTTTTACGAGTGGCGTATGGCCCTCTCGCTTTTTGCGGCGCTCCCAATCGCCCTCGGCATTATTCTGCTTACCCGCACCATACAGGCGAAATTCGGGGAACGCCATGTAGTCGCCAAAATGAATGTATCCGGCCAGGTTCAGGAATACCTGGAGGGAATCAAGGTGGTTAAGTCCTTCGGGCTGTCGGGCGAAAAATTCAAGGCCCTGGAATCCGCGCTGAGGAACATGATGTGGGAGGCCATTAAATTCGAAGGTCTTGCGGGAATTTTTGTTACGCTTGCCTCAATAATTTTACAGGCCGGTATGGGCCTGGTAATTTTTGTGGGTGTAACGCTGCTTACGGGCGGAAGCCTCGACCCTGTCCGGTTTTTGATGTTCGTCATCATCAGCGCGAAAATATATTCGCCTCTTCTGGTGCTGCTTACCCTGCTGCCGGAATTTTTCTACATGCTGGTTTCCACCGCCCGTCTGCAACGGCTGCGCAAGGAAAAGTCCATGACCGGCGACGAAAACATTAGTATTCAGAATTACGATATAGAACTGCAAAATGTCAGCTTTGCCTATGGCGGCGAGGAAGTCATAAAGGATATTTCACTGAAAATTCCGCAAAACAGCGTGACGGCTTTGGTTGGGCCCTCGGGCAGCGGCAAGAGCACCCTTTCCCGGCTCATCTCCCGGTTTTGGGATGTAAACCAGGGGAAAATCCTCATCGGCGGCAGGGACATCGGAGACATCGATCCCGAGCGGCTTTTGAGCTACATGAGTTTTGTGTTTCAGGATGTGGTGCTCTTCAATGATACGGTGATGAACAATATCCGTATCGGCAAACATGACGCTACGGACGATGAAGTGTTCGCCGCCGCGAAACTTGCCCGCTGCGACGAATTCGCCGCGGCGTTGCCCCAGGGCTACGAAACCGTGATTGGGGAAAACGGTTCCACATTGTCCGGCGGGGAACGGCAGCGTATTTCCATAGCCCGGGCCCTGCTCAAGAATGCCCCTATCGTACTTCTTGACGAAGCCACCGCCAGTCTTGATCCGGAAAACGAGGGCCTCATACAGGAAGCGATTTCGGAGTTGGTGAGAAACCGTACCATCATCGTCATCGCCCACCGCCTGCGTACCGTCATGGGTGCCGGAAAAATCGCCGTGCTTGAAAACGGGCGGCTGGTAGAGGAAGGGAAGAGCGATGAATTGCTGGCGAAAAACGGACTTTTCGCCAAACTGTACAACATACAGCAGGAAAGCCTCGGCTGGACGGTGGGAAAATAAACGGCGCCCCGAATGTTTTACTTGAGTTTGTTACAAAAGCTGAAGTTTTGGAGCAGCCTCACTTTATATGTTTTTCCAGCCACTCAAGTGTATCCCGGTACACTTCTTCCCTGTTGGCTTCGTTGAGCATCTCGTGGCGGCCGCCTTTGTAGAGTTTGAGGCTGACGTCTTTTACACCCGCCGCCTTTACGGCCTGGTATACCTTTTCCACGCCCCTGCCGTAATCGCCTACAGGATCTTCATCTCCGGCAAAAAAATAAACCGGAAGATCTTTGGGAATTCGCGCAGGCCAGGCCGCGCCGTTGATTTCTTTTAAGGCGTTGAACATATCGCAATAGGCCCCGGCGGTAAACACGAAGCCGCAGTTTTCATCATCCTCATAATCAATACAAACCTTGTCAACGGTGGAAAGCCAGGCGTTGCCGTTTACCGGATTTTTAATCCGTTTGTTGTAGGGCCCCATCGAAAGATCGTGGATAAAATAAGCCGGAGAACGCGCTCCTTTAAATTTTTTCTGTAGTGACGCGAGAAGGCCGGCCGCGCCCAGCGCGGGATTCGGGCCCATGGTGCCGCTGAGAATACAACCCGAAAGCCCCTCTCCGTAACGGGTGATATAGGAACGGGCCAGGAAAGACCCCATGCTGTGGCCCAGCAAAAAAACCGGAAGCCCCGGATAGCGGCCGCTCACTTCGTCCATAAGGGACTTCATGTCCTTAAGAACACATTCCCAGCCGTCCTTCTTTGCGAAGAAACCCTTGAGCGCCGCGTGTGATCCGTGACCCGCGTGATCCTCCGCGCACACCGCATAACCCTTGCCGGCCAAAAAAGCCGCAAAGTCTCTATACCGGGACGAATGTTCCGCCATGCCGTGCGCAATCTGCAGCACCGCTTTGGGTTTGGAATCCTGCCAGATCTGGGAGAATATTTCCCCCTCCCCGCTTGAAGCCTTGCGCGTCCATGTTTTGTTTTCGATCATCTCACTTCTCCTTTGTAACAAGCCGCTCAGCGCGCCGATTCGGTTTCCTTGAAGTAGCGTACCGTTCCTACCCGTAGTTCATCGGTGGCCTCTTCATCACAGACAATAATCGCCCTGGGGTGCGTCTGTAGGCAGGAGAGAGGCCATATATGGTTGACCCCTCCCTCTACCGCCGCTTGCAGGGCCCGGGCCTTGGCGTAACCGGAGGCTAAAACCAGCACTTCCCGGGCATCCATGACCGTACCGATTCCTACCGTAAGGGCTGTAGACGGCACTTTTTCCATGTTGCCTCCGAAGAAACGGGCATTGGCAATCCGGGTGCCGGGAGTAAGGGTCTTTATCCTTGTCCGGGAAGAAAGGGAAGAGCCGGGTTCATTAAAGGCAAGGTGGCCGTCGGCGCCCATACCGCCCAAAAAAAGATCGATGCCCCCGGCTTTAAGAATGGCCTCTTCATAGGCATTACATTCCGCGGCGGGATCGGCGGCTGTACCGTCCAGAATGTGAACATTATTTCTGTCAATATCGATATGCTTAAAAAAATTTTCTTCCATGAAATAATGGTAACTCTGGGGATGATCGGCGGGAAGCCCGATGTACTCATCCATATTGAAGGTAGTTACTTTTTTGAATGAAACTTTTCCTTCACGGTTATACGCGGAAAGTTCCCGGTAAACCCCCAGGGGACTTGAGCCTGTGGGCAGCCCCAGTACAAAAGACGGCGCCGCGTTTATCCGTTTTATAATATACCGCGCGGCCCAGCGGCATACAGAATCATAATCTTTTTTAATAATCAAACGCATGGATACTCCTTTGAACGTGTTCCAGAATTATGATCCCGCCGGATCACCGGATTTTGAAACCAGCTCATTTTTTTTGATAATGCCTTCCACAATCACGGCAAGCACATGAAAGTCTCTGTCGAACACCGTAATATCCGC
>JAIRSL010000339.1 GCA_031255475.1 Treponema sp. | reverse complement strand
GATCGGGCCACCGGAATGCCGCCGTATTCCGCGGCGTGGCGGTTAAAGCCCACCGCCCGGAGCCGGTATCCCATGGTGGTCTTGTTCAGGATGATCCAGATGATGATGACCGCCGCCAGAGCCAGGAGCATACCCCAGTGAACCCGGACCGTCCCCAGGGTATTCCGGAAGGCGTCGGTATTGATGCGGGATGTTTCGGCTATATCCACCGAAGCGGTGGAATTGGGCTTCTTGAAAGCCGGGGACATGACGAGAAAGTTGGACAGATAGAAGGCTATCCAGTTCAGCATGATGGTGACGATAACCTCGTGGATGCCCTTAAACGCCTTGAGAAGTCCGGCTATACCTCCGAGGAAAGCGCCGGCCAGCCCTCCAACCAGGACGGCAACGGCCGCGTGAATCCCCGCCGGCATGGGGAGGAGTACGCTCACCGCCAGGGCCGCCACGCTCCCGGCAATATACTGGCCTTCGGCGCCTATGTTGAAAAGGCCGGTTTTAAAAGCGAAAGTCACGGAAAGGCCCGTAAAGATGATAGGCGTGGCGTACTGCACCGTGTACATTATGTTTTTCGCGGACCCGAAGATCCCGGTAAACAGGGTTTTGTAGGCTTCCAGGGGATTGAACCCCGTGATGAGCAGAATTACGGACCCCGCCAGAAGGCCGATGAAGATAGCCAGCAGGGTGTAAAGAAACACACCGCTCCGCATCACGCGGCCCAGACGCCGCCTGAGAAACATATCTTCCCAAACGATACGGCCCGCAGGCCGCCGGGAAGGGGTTTGACCCGCCGAATCATGACGCCGCATTTTGAACACCTCCCGCCATCATAAGTCCCAAAGCCGCCTGATCCACGCCGTCCCCGGATACGCTGCCCGCGATCCTTCCCCGGAACATGACATCTATGCGATCCGACAGCTTCATAATCTCACTCAATTCAAAGGATACCAGGAGTACCGCTTTACCCGCGTCCCGCTGGCCCACGATATACCGGTGGACATATTCGATAGCCCCCACATCAAGCCCGCGGGTAGGGTTCACGCAGATAAGAAGATCCTTATCATTGGTTACTTCCCGTGCAATGATGACCTTCTGCTGGTTACCCCCGGAAAGGCTGACCGCCTTGTTCCCCGCGCAGTCCGGAGGCCGTACATCGAATTTTTCAATGAGCGTCCGGGCGTGGTTCATAATATTGCCTTTCCTCAGAAACCCCTGTTTGGAAAACTGCTTTTCCTGAATGTTTTGAAGCGCCATGTTCTCGGCCACGGTGAAATCCATCACCAGGCCGTGCTTTTGCCGGTCTTCGGGGATGGAGGAAAGACCCGTTTCAAAGATCATCCGGGGCGTTTTGTTGAAAATATCCCTTCCCAGCAGGGTAATGGCCCCGGATTCGGCCTTTTGTAGCCCCGTCAGGGCCGCCACAAACTCGGACTGGCCGTTGCCGTCAACCCCGGCTATACCCACGATCTCCCCGGCGCGGACCGTAAGGCTGAGGCCGTTCACCGCAGGATGATCCAGGTAGTTACGGACCACCAGGTTTTCCACCGTAAGGACCACCGGCCCCGGTTCAGCGGCTTTCTTTTCCACGGTAAAGTCCACAGCCCGGCCAACCATCATGGCGGCCAAAGATTCCTCGCTCACCTCGGACACATTCACCGTGTCTATGGTTTTACCCGCCCGGATAATAGTACATTTATCCGCCATGGCTTTGATTTCCGCCAGCTTGTGGGTAATGATGATGACCGTCTTCCCCTCGTTCACCAGGTTTTTGGTGATAACTCCCAACTCGTCTATCTCCTGGGGGGTAAGGGACGCCGTAGGCTCGTCCAGGATAAGGAGGTCCGCCCCCCGGTACAGTACCTTGAGGATTTCGACCCGTTGCTGCATCCCCACGGATATATCCTCGATTTTGGCATCCGGGTCCACTTTAAGGTCGTACCGGTCGCTCAGGGCCTTTACCTCCGCCCTGGCCTTCCCCGTGTCGATAACGCCGAACTTCTTCAAGGGCTCCATGCCCAGGACTATGTTTTCGGTCACCGTAAAGGGAGGAACCAGCATGAAGTGCTGATGGACCATGCCTATCCCGTATTCAATCGCCCGCGAAGGAGAATCAATGACCGCTTTTTGGCCTTTAATGTAAATTTCCCCGGAAACCGGCTGGAGCAGCCCGTAAAGAACGTTCATCAGGGTACTCTTGCCGGCGCCGTTTTCGCCAAGAATGGCGTGAACCGACCGGCGGGTTACTGTAAGGCATACGTTGTCGTTGGCCTTAAAAGCCCCAAACATCATGGTGATGTTCCGCATGTCCACCGCATGGGGAGGATCCGCCGCCGCGCCGGGTTTGATACTTTCGTCACTCATCAGGACTCCTTCAAACCGTCTTTCGTGATGTCATCCGGTTTATATTTTAATATATCTGGGACGGATTCATCATACCATGACTTTTCTTATTTTGAAAGATTAAAGCGGATTGATTCTTAAGAAGAATCGGAGCGCGCCATTCCCTTCCGGTCCGCGTGGTGAAGAAGGCCCGGACAAGGCGGAGGGAACTAAATTCAATACCGATGAAATGGTTAGGTTTTGAGACCCCTGCCGGGGTCTTTGCCAAATTCACTTAACAGCGTTTGACATGGTCTTCTTCTATGGCTTTGTTTGATAACCCGTCATGCTTTTTTGAATCATCTCCCGCCTCAAAACCGGCGTTTCATCCTGACACAACTATTTATCTTTATTCTCTTCGTAAAGACGGTCAAACTCGTGGGAAATAGAATAAAACACCTCAAACAGGGCCGGATCAAACTGGGTCCCTTTGCCTTCCAGCATTTTTTCCACCGTAACTTCGTGGGTAAAGGCGGGTTTGTAACTCCGTTCCATTCTAAGGGCGTCGTAAACATCGGCAATGGAGACAATACGGGCGGCAAGGGGGATCATGTCCTGTTCAAGCTGAAAGGGATAGCCGGTGCCGTTCCACTTTTCATGGTGACTAAGGGCTATCTCCTTGGCCATGGGATTGGGATACGTGGACAGGATAAAGGCGCCGTTTTTGGTGTGCTCCTGCATTACCGTCCATTCCCAGTCCGAAAGGGGACCTTCCTTGTTCAGTATATCGTCGGGAGTACCGATTTTCCCCACATCGTGCATGGACGCGAGAAACCCTATATTGTCGATAAAATCCGCGTCTATACGGTCATAGCCGGGCCGGTTGTAGAGTTCTTCCGCAAGCCTCTGGGAATAGTAGTTCACTCTGGTAATGTGCTGGCCCGTGTCGTTGTCTTTAAGTTTTGAGGCTTCCAGAAGACTCATGAAGACGCTGCGGAGGAGGCATTTGTTCTCTTCTGTCACATCATCGAACATAACCACGAATTCCGCGGGATTTTTCGCAACCGTATCGGAGGGAAAAAGGTATACCCTGATTTCAACGGTTACCATTGCCCGGGATTTAACCCTGGCTATACCCTTCCATGAAAATCCGTTTTTTCCGTTTAATATGGTAGCCCGTATTTCCCTGAGGTCTTCCAGCGCGAAGGATCTGCCGAATACGTCAATGAACGGGTTCCCTTCCAGCTTGAAGAATCCGGTAAACAAGTTTTCGCACGCTTTATTGGCGTTAATGATCCTAAGGGCATTATTTATGAATAA
>JAIRSL010000210.1 GCA_031255475.1 Treponema sp. | reverse complement strand
GAAGGGTACGAGATGCACGATTTTCGGGACAGCTTCGGCATAGAAGAGCCGTACCGTATTCCCTTTACGGCGCATTATACCTATTTGGGAATGCGGCAATGGCGGGGAAAAGAGTATCCGGCCTTCTCCGTGTCCTACCGGGTATTCGACGAGCCGGCGGCGGTTCAGGGGAAGATCTGGCCCCGGCGCGTCATAGAGGCTTCGGATCAGGTGGTGTACTGGGATTTTGAATTGGGACAGGCGTGTTCTTACGAGGAGGAATTCCGGGTCATTTTTGAACTTTCCAACGGGAGAACCGTGGAATATCGGGGCAGCGCGGAGGCGGAGATTCTGGAATCGCCGGAGATGGACAAGGAGCGTATTGCCGGGGAAATAGATCGGGACCTGGACAGGCTGGGGATAGGGGATACATCCGTGCGGGTCGTGGACGAGGGAATAGCCATAAGCCTGGAAAACATCGGGTTTGACGCCGATTCCGCGGTTTTACGGCCCGGGGAAAAAGCCAAACTGGACAAGATAGGGGAAATCCTCCTTAAGTACCGGGAACGGGACATCCAGGTAGGGGGGCATACGGCCCTGGCGGGGACTGCCGAAGGCCGGCGGCGGCTGTCCGGGGAGCGGGCTTCCGCCGTGGCGGATTACCTCATAGGGAAGGGGATCCGGGAGGCGGACCGCATCGTGGTCCGGGGCTTTGGGGCGGAACAGCCCCTTGGCGATAACGGGACCGAAGAAGGCCGGCGGCGGAACCGGCGGGTAGAGATAATCATACTTGAAAATTAGCCGTCAATATGGTATGAAGAAATACTCATGAAGCATACCGGGCCTGAAAATCTTGCCATCCTTGCCTGTCCGGGAGGCGAAGTATTCGCCGACGAAGTTATTCACCACCTGAAAAAAAGCTATCATCATAAATTCGGCAAAGCCGTATCGGATATGGCGAAAAAGTACGCCATGGACACGGAGACGGCGTTGCGTCATATCGACTTCATCCGTGACGTGCTGCGGGATGAGACGGGGATTCATGCCCCCCGTTTTAAGGCGCCGGCCCGGTTCACCTTGTTTGCCAACGGGGAAATCAAGGCCGAAATCCTTGAATCCATACGGGGTAAGGATGTTTACATCGTTCAGGACCCTGAAAACCACTATCCTCTTAACTTCAATGACGGTTCCCTGAAAAAATCTCTTTCGGTGAACGATCATCTCATGACCATTCTGGTAACCGTTGACGCCGTGAAGCAGGCCGGAGCGGAGCGCATCACCCTGGTGACGCCGGTATATCCCTATTCCCGGCAACATAAGAAAAAGGGAAGGGAAGGGATTACCGCGAGCCGTATCGGGTATATCCTGGAATCCCTGGGGGTGGACCGTATCATCACGCTGGATATTCACTCACGGGAAATCGGGAACGGCCTCAATTCCCTGCGCATCGAGAATCTTCACGCCAGCTACCAGATCATCAGGCAGCTTTCCAAAATCGCCGAAATCCGGAACGACGATTTTGTCGTGGTCTCCCCGGATACGGGGGCGGTGGACCGGAATAAATTCTACGCCACGGCGTTAAAAAAGCCTCTGGCCCTCCTCTACAAAGAACGGGATTATTCCAGGGTTTCCAAGGACGCGCAGGAAAACAATATCGCCGAGATTAAGCTCCTGGGGAACGTGCGGGACAAGACGGTCTTTATGGCCGACGACATGATTGGTACGGGAGGAACCCTCCTCAAGGCCATGCAGTTCCTCAGGGAACAGGGGGCGCAGAAGGTGATAGCCGGTATCAGCCTTCCCCTTTTTTCCGGGAACGCTATAGAGCATTTTGACGCCGCTTTTAGGGACGGGCTTTTTTACCGCGTCATCGGGACCAACGCGGTCTACCAGGAAGAACTCCTCATGCGGGAATGGTACATCAGCGTGAATATCACGAAGCTTTTTGCCCAGACCATTGCTCGTCTCCATCAGAATCAGTCCCTGAGCTCCCTCCTGGATAACCGGGAAATTATTGAGAAGCTCCTGACCGACGGTTGAAGGCGAACGCGAAAGGGGATGCCTGTCCATGACCATCTACCGGATTCCCTCAATTCTTTCCGCCCTTCTTTTTGACATGGATAATACCCTCTACACCAACGGGGAATATACGCGGTTCCAGTTGGAAAGCCCCGTAAGGCGGCTGGCGGAAATCAGGAATACTACGTTTGACGAAATGCAAAGGGAAATTGCCGGCTATCGGGCCGAATACCGGAAGACCCGTGCGGCGGAACACCCCGGCGCTCAGGGTGACGCCCATGTGAGCTTGGGGAACGTCTTTCTGGCCCTGGGCGTCCCTATCGAAGAAACCGTCCGCTGGCGGGAGGAACTTTACGAACCGGCGTTGTACCTCAAGAAGGACCCCAAACTCCGGAACACCCTCACGGCGCTGGCGGGTTCCTTTTCCCTGGCAGTGGTGACGAACAACCCTGTCCTGGTGGCCCGCAAGACCCTTGCCGCCCTGGGTGTGGAGGACCTCTTCGGCGTCCTGGTCGGCCTTGATACCTGCGGGGTATCTAAACCCCACGCGGCGCCCTTTCTGAAAGCGGCGGAACTTTTGGGGGTATCCCCGGAAACCTGCGTTTCCATAGGGGACCGTTACGGCATAGACATCGCCCTGCCCCTGGAACTCGGCATGGGAGGCATACTGGTGGACGGGGTGGAAGACGTATACGGCCTTGGGGAAGTGTTGGCGGAAAAATCAGAAATAAAAAATTAAATTGTTTGGCTGCCCGATGATGTTTCCATCAACGTTTCAAGGTCCTCCGCCGGATTGGGATTATCACCGGATTATTCGGACATGAAATGCCAAATTGCGCCCCGCCCGCGCGAGAAGGAATTACATGGGCCTAACTTATAAAAGCCTGGTCTGTTCCTCTATCCTGGCAGCGGCCTCTTTGATCCGGGCGGTAAGGCTTTCTATGGCCTCTTCGCCGGTCCGGATCCGTTCTTCGTGGTCTTTGATGGCCTTTTCCATCTTGGCAATAGCCGCCTTCTCCTCGTCTATGGCAAGTGAAGCAGTGAGCTTTTCGATCTCCCGGTCATACTTCCGTATGGATTCCCTGCCCTCGCGAATCTCCTCCAAAAGCCGGGCATCCGTCTCCTCAAGGGGGACGGCAATTCCGGCGGAACCCTCCTCATCGCCGGCGGCCTCGAATTCGAGGCCGTAACGCAAGAACACGCCCCGAAGCTCTTCCCTGGCACGGGCGATATGCCGTTCCAGAGCCAGTATCTTCTTAGCCGGCCCTCCGTCGGGACTGTAGGTGTCGTTTATACGCCGGCGTTCTTCCTTTAGCTGGGCAAGGTCGGCGATGAAAACAGCCGACTCCTGTTTAAGGGCATCTATTTCCAGAAGGATAGTCTTGGCACCGTCATCGGTCTCCGTCTCCTGGGAAACAGTCTGGGAGTATTTTTCTCCGGCTGCGGTAAATAGCTTTTGAAGGCTGTTCCGGCTCTTCCCCAAAAAGGAGCGGAGCACCACCCCCTGGGTATTTTTACCTATCCAGGTGAAGACATTGCCTTCGTTCCGGTCTTCATTCTGGTCCAGCCGCTCTTCCAGGGATTTAACCTTGGAGTACAGGATTTCCGCCTGGTTCTGATAAGACTTAACCGCTTCAATGTCTTCGCCCCTCTTTAGAACGTGTTCCCCCAGAATGTACTCTCCCAGGCGGGTAAAGAACCTCGAAAGGTCTTTGTCCAGGGCCGCATTTTCCTGATCTTTCCGGTGAATATCATCTTCCACTGCCTTAAGTCTGGCTATGTCCCCTTCAATGGCGGCGATATACGCTTCGGAATCACTAATGTCACGGGTAAGCCGGAAGTAATCGGAATTATCGTCCTGTTCCGAGCGGGGCAAGAGGGAAGCGCCCAGATTTTCCAGCATCCCGTCAATAGAATTCAGCGTTTCCCGCTTTTTGTCTTCGTATTCCTTGATGGTTCTTTTTCTTTCGTCCATTGTGTTCACCTTTCCTATAGTATACTTCATTTTGGAGAAATTTCTCCAGAGTCAAAATTTTTTTCTTGACAATATGCAAAGTCCGTTCCAATATGGTTAGCAAGGAGTTCCCCAATGAGTTATACTACGGAGCGCGTGAAAAATGTAGCCATAGCCGGTCATGGCGGGACCGGCAAAACAACCTTATTTGAACATCTTCTCTTTGCGGGGGGGGTGATCTCCCGTGCGGAAACTGTTGAGTCGGGCAAGACCGTAGGCGATTCCAGTCCCGAAGAGATCGAACGGAAGATTTCCATCCATACCGCCCTGGCCCATATGGAAAAAAACGGCCGGAAAATCAACATCTTCGATACTCCCGGGTCGTCGGATTTTATTGGGGATGTAATTCTCAGTTTCCGGGCCGCGGAATTCGCCTTACTTGCCGTTGACGGCAAGGCGGGTGTGCAGATTGAAACGGTAAAACTTTGGCGCAACCTGGAAGGCAGAAAGAAACCACGGGGTGTTTTCGTCACAAAGCTGGACGACGAGCGTTCGGATTTCAACCAAATCCTCCGGGATCTTAAGGAAAAATTCAAGATAGATCCCGTGCCCTTTACCCTGCCCATGGGGACGGGTCCGGAGTATAAAGGGGTTATCGATGTCCTTAACTCCAAAGCCTATACCGCGGGCGCCGCCGGGGAGCTTGAAAAAGAATGCCCCGTCCCCGCCGAATACCAGGACGCCGTTGACGCCGCACGGGAGCGGCTCATCGAGGCGGCCGCCGAAGGGGACGATTCCCTGATGGAAAAATACATAGATCAAGGTTCCCTGGACGCCGAAGAACTCCATATCGGCCTTATTAAAGCCCTGGCCGCCCATGCTTACGTACCGGCTTTTGCGGGGGCGGCCCTGAAAAATTCCGGACTTATCCCGTTCCTGGACTTTATGGCCGATGTAAGCCCCGGCATTGCTTCCGCCACGGACGAGATAATCGGATCCGATGGTTCACGGCAGGAATTCCCGGTGGATCCCGATAAGCCGTTGGCCGCGCTGGTGATCAAAACTACCTACGATCAGTTCTCCGGCAAACTTTCGTGGGTTAAAATATTCGGCGGCAAACTTTCCGCGGAATCGGAAATCTTTAACGTTACCGAAAACAAAAAGGAACGGGTAGGCAAGCTGTATACCTGTCAGGGCAAAAAACTTGAGGAAATCCGGGAGCTTAATACCGGTGATGTGGGAATCATCTCCAAATCCGTCACCCTCAAGACCAACGACACGATTACCGCGGGGGATTCGAATTTCAGCTTCCTGCCCCTGCGGCTTCCCGAACCGGTACACGCGGTGGCGGTAAACGCGGTGGCAATAAAAGACGATGACAAGCTGGGTGAATTCCTGGTAAGGGCCGCGGAGGAAGATAAAACGTTCCGCTACAACTTTAACGCCGAAACCAAGGAAACGGTTATTTCGGGCATGGGCGAACTACAGATCGGCATTATCCTGGATAAAATCCGGATCAACCAGAAGATCGAAGTGGAGACCCATATACCCAGGGTGGCCTACCGGGAAACCGTTACCAAAAAGGCCGGGGCGGAATATACCCACAAAAAGCAGACCGGCGGCCACGGGCAATACGGCAAAGTTGTCATGGAGATAGCTCCCCTTCCTCGGGGGGAAGCCTACCAGTTCGTCAACGCCATTTTTGGGGGCGCCATCCCCAAGAACTACATCCCCGGCGTGGAAAAGGGCATTGCCGAGGGAATGGCCCATGGCACTATGGCCCAATATCCCGTCGTGGATGTGGAAGTAAAGCTCACCGACGGCAAGTATCACCCCGTGGATTCGTCGGAGCTCTCCTTCAAGCTGGCTGCCCGGAACGCCTTTAGGGAGGCCATGCGTCAGGCGTCTCCTTCCCTCCTGGAACCTATCATGAACCTTACGGTCTTTGTGGAAGAAAAGTACCTGGGGGACGTAATGTCCGACCTTTCGGGGAAACGGGGCAAGATACTGGGCCAGGACGACATAGGCGGCGGCATAGAGGAAATCCGCGCCCAGGTTCCCCAGGCGGAACTTTTGCGCTACTCGATAGACTTACGTTCCATCACCAGCGGTACCGGTTCGTTCAGTGTGGAATTTGATCACTACGCCCCAATTTCCGGGCGGATCGCCGATGATGTCATCAAGGCGGCCCAGGCTTTCCGTGTCCAGGAGGCCGAAGAGTAAGTAACCATTAAGCCTTTACCGTCCTGTAGAACCCCGCGTGTGGAAAACGCCTGTGTGTTTTCCGCGCCGGCCTAAGTTTCGCGGAATCTTTCCTCTCCTCTCAGGATAAGGAGGCGCCGTCCGGGAATTTCCCGGACGGTTTTTTTTACCGCCTGAATGTTACCGGCCGGTTTCGGTTTCCCGTTCCGTCAGGGGAATGTAGGGAATGCGGGGCTGGACGCATTTGTAGGCGGGCCTGATGATGCGGCCCCCGGATATGATCTCCTCCAGCCGGTGAGCGCACCACCCCGCAACACGGCTTACCGCAAAGAGAGGGGTAAAGAGTTCCGGGGGTATGCCCATCATGCTGTAGACAAAGCCGGAATAGAAGTCCACGTTGGCGCAGATGTCCTTATCCGATCCCTTGATGTTTTTAAAGACTTCGGGCATGAGCCTTTCAATGAGCCGGTACAGGTTGAATTCATCGGCAAGATGCTTCTCTTCCGCAAGCACGGCGGCCTTGTTCCTGAGGAGTACGGCACGGGGGTCGGATTTGGTGTACACCGCGTGGCCCTGGCCGTAAACCAGGCCCCGGCCGTCGTAGGCTTCGCCCCGGAGTATCTTCGCCAGGTAATCGGCCACCTCCCCTTCGCTGTCCCAATGGGCAACGTGCTGTTTGATATCCTCCATCATGCCCATCACTTTAACGTTGGCGCCCCCGTGCTTAAAGCCTTTAAGGGAATTGATGCCCGTGGTAAGGGCCGCATAGGTATCCGTGTCCGCCGAAGAAACCAGGTGGACCGCAAACGTAGAGTTGTTCCCGCCCCCGTGCTCCGCATGGAGGATCAGCACCAGATCGAGAATTTCCGCCTCAAGACGGGTGTACTTCTGATCGGGCCGGATAAGGGAAAGGATGGTCTCGGCGCTTTGACAGTTCGATTCCGGCAGGTGGATGATAAGGCTTTCGTGGTCGTAATAGTGCTTCTTGGCCATGTAGGAATAGGCCGCAATGGTGGGGAACCGGGCGATAAGCTCCAGACATTGACGGAACACGTTCTCCGGCGAAAGGTTTTCCGGGTCGTCATCGTAGGAATACAGGGTCAGAACCGAACGGCCGAGTTTATTCATAATGTCCCGTGAAGGAGCCTTCATGATGCTGTCTTCGGCAAAATTCTGCGGCAGGGCCCGGTTCTGTCCCATGAGGGTGCAGAACTCATCGAGCTGTTCCCGTGTGGGCAGGGAACCGTACAGCAGGAGGTAAACCGTCTCCTCAAAACCGTACCGGCCTTCGGCGGCGGCGGCGTTCGCAAGGTCTTCCACGTCTATACCCCGGTAAAAGAGCTTGCCGTCCACGGCCTTTTTTTTGCCTTCTTCTATAATATATCCCTGGACATCGCCTATACGGGTCAACCCCACAAGTACGCCGGTCCCGTCTGCGTTGCGGAGTCCCCGCTTGACATTGAATTTGTCGTACAGATTCGAGTCGATATAATCGTTTCCGGCTATCTTGGATATATAATGCTGCACATTCTCCATATAAGGCCCCCGTGTATAATTATACATCATTTTTAATCGAAACTGAATATTTTTACAACGGGGAACGGCGCGTCACACGTCGCGGGATTACCGGACCCTGTAAGTCCCTATGTTTTTTCGTAACATAATACACGGGAGTTACCATTCCCTTTCTCCGTAACCGGAACGATAAAGATTTTCATCGTTTCCTCCGATGCTGAAAGACAGAACCCGAACCTCGGTAATGGATTCGGGAAGTTTTCTATTTTATACATACGGTATTACTTATGATAATGAATATTTACAAAGGTTTTTTCAGCGTAACGGTGCTTTTTTTCCTGGCGTTTTCTTCTCTTTCCGCCCAAAATACCAAGGGGGGGAACGGCGATATGTCCCGGAATGTACCCCTCTCCGGAGAGGCCGGTTCTGACGGCGCTGTCCGTCTTACTCTGGGATATACCGGCCCCTACACCCTGACGGAACTGTCCGACTGGTCGCGGTACGAAAACGGTACGTACACCGGCCATGTTTACCGGGAAGTCAGGGCTTCCATCGTACCCCGCGAGGCGGAGGCCGGTTCCTTCCTGGAATATTTGGGAAACTTCTTCGTCCTGGAAGAAACTCTCCGGGATATGAGGCAGAGCGCCAGGGGGGTGGATGCGGTGATCCCCGTACATTTCCGCGTCGACCGTGACGGCGGCCTTACCGTTATTGACGACAAGGGCTTTCCGGCCCTCCGGGGCTTCCCCTCCTATCCTGCCGGGGCGGTGCATCCCGGTGCAAGGTGGACCGCCCGCGGAAGCCGCGCCGTAGATCCCCTGAACCAGGGCCGGCCCGTGATCGTGCCCCTCATAGTCGAATATGAATACCGCGGGACGGAACTCTACAAGGACATCCCGGTCCACCGCATCCATGCCCGGTACTCCCCCCGGTATCAGGCCGGTTCCGTTCGGGACAAGCCCGGCATTCAAACCAGCCGGATACCGGCGGACAGCGATTTTTCCGCCCTTCAGGGCCTTCATACGATAGACATCCTCCTCCGGGTATCCGACGGCCTCCCCCTCCTTATCCGGGACAACCTGGACGAGACCTTTACCTGGCCCGGCGGCGGGACCCTCCGCTTCCGGGGCTTTACCCTGACCTTCGGGCAGGGCATAGTCCCCCTGGACAGGGAAACTTCGATAACAATTCTGGCCGATACCCTGAATATCGAGCCCCCGGAAGAACGGGAAGAAACCGGCGCCGTCAAACCGAAACCGGCCGTTCCGGTTCACGGGGAGGACGGCAGCCTGGACATCCAGGTGGTTCCGGAAGGCATACGCCTTACCGTGCGGGACCTCCGGTTCGCGCCGGATTCGGCGGACCTGTTGCCCGGCGAAAAGGCGCGGCTGGACGCCATAGCCTTGGCCCTTCAAGACTTTCCGGGCCGTACCTTTTTGGTGGAAGGCCATACCGCCGCCGTGGGCCGGCCCCGGAACGAAATGCAACTCTCCGTGGAACGGGCCCGGAGCATCGTCACGGAACTCACCGCACGGGGCATCCCCGCGGATCGGTTCATCTACAAAGGATCGGGGGGTACTAAACCGGCCGGCGATAATTCCGTTGAAGAAGGCCGCCGCCTGAACCGGCGTGTGGAAATTACGATACTGGAGTAACGGCGTTCCCCGTTGCGGGCGCCGGGTACTCAGGAAGGCGGCGTAAAACCGCGCCGCGCTTTTTCCCGGCGGTCAGGCGGTTTCATCCGGCCGGGACAGCAGGGTTTCCACGCGCCGGACCAGTTCGTCAAGCCCTCTGCGGTCCCTGGCTGATACCGGAATACTGCCGGGATACCGGTTCCGCAGTTCCTCAAGGGCATGGGGACCGGCATCCGGGGTATCCAGCCTGTCAATCTTGTTGAGTACGACGATCATAGGAAGCCGGTCCGCTTCCAGATCCCTGAGTACGGTCATGGTGGTTTCATAGTACCGGTTCGCCTCCGGGTCCTGGGCATCCAGGACGTGGATCAGAATGTCCGCCAGGGAAACTTCTTCCAGCGTGGCCCGGAAAGCGTCCACAAGATCATGGGGAAGGCGGCGTATGAATCCCACGGTATCAACGAGGAGGATAGTCTTACCCCCGCCGGTTTTCATGCGCCGTACCGTGGGGTCCAATGTCGCGAACAGCTTGTCCTCCACCAGAACGCCTTCACCGGGAGGGGCTCCGACCGGAAGGGTCAGCGCATTGAAGAGGGATGATTTTCCCGCGTTGGTGTACCCCACCAGAGCGCAGGAGGGGATGCCCGCCTTCCGCCGCCTGCTCCGCTGGACCGCCCGGTGTTTGCGGACTTCCGCCAATTCCCCCCTAAGCTGCTGTATGCGCCGCAGCGCCAGCCGCCTGTCCGTTTCCAGGCGGGTTTCCCCGGACCCTTTGGTCCCGTATCGGCCCCCCCGCTGCCGGGAAAGATCTATGTACTTGTGGCTCAACCGGGGCAGGGAATAGGTCTGTTCCGCCAGGGCGACCTGGAGTTCCGCCTCCCTGGTCCGCGCCCGCTGGGAGAATATCCTGATAATGAGTTCCTGACGATCCACCACAGCTATACCCGTAAGCCGTTCCCAATTCCGCTGGAGGGACGGGCTGATTTCCCGGTCAAAGACAACGCAGTCCACCTCCAGTTCCGCCGCCTTTGCCGCGATTTCCCGGGCCTTCCCCGTTCCCATTCCGAATTGGCCGGTACGCCCCCGCGCCCGTATTGTTTCCCGCCCGGCTATCTCAAAGCCAAGGGTGTCCGCCAGTCCCGCAAGCTCCGCGGACAGCGCGTCGGACTCCTCCTGGGTAATCTTCTCATCCCTTATGCCCACCAGCAACGCCCGTTTCGGTTTCTCCCGGTTATCAATGAGTTGTTTCATATACTCGTCATTCTAACCTATTAACGATATTTAGTCTAAAAGCCGATAAATACGGTATCACTATTACGTTACGAAAATCATAGCGGAATCATAGGAAATCCGAACGTGCCGGTATCAAATAAAGTCTTGATAAGCCTTGTAGTGGTCATAGCACTCTTTGCCTTCTTCATGGTGTTGGCCTATATCGGTTTTTTCGATCCGATGGCGGACGGATTCTATAAACCTTCTGCTATTAAGACCACAAGCCGGGAAATCGAACTGGATACCGGGGTTATTCAGGATCTCTTCCGAGAACTCCAGAACCACTTCTCCGCCACCCTCAGGGACCCGGCGGTACGGCGCAGTTTCCAGCCGAACCGGAACGCCGAAGACATCCTGGAACGCTCCCGGCTGTACGGTTCCCTTATGGATACCCAGAAGGGTTTGCAGTGGGTACGGTTTATCGATCCGGGGGGCGGGCGGATTCACTATTCAACGTATGATCAGGATATAATCGGACAAAGTGACGGATATGTCTCGTACCGCAATTACAACAGCAGGGCGGACGAGATTCCTTTTGAGACCCTGATCGTTCCGGGCGGCGGAGAACCCCGCATAATCCCGGATGAAAAGGGAGAAAGGTTTATTTTTTCCCTGCCTTTTTATGACTCCTCCGATGTTTACCGGGGGACCGCCCTTTTTTCCCTGTCCCTGAAGGCGGTGTCCGAGCGGCTCGTCAATACGGGGCGCACCCGCGCCGGGGAAGAGGCTGTTATACTCCGGTCTCCGGCGGGCATTGTTCTGGGATTTTCCGGGACCGGCAAAGACGCGGTTATCTCCGCCGTTGCCTCTATATGGCGGCTTCAGTTCCTGAACCTTACCCCCCTGAATCCGGACGACCCCGGTATGGCGCCGTCCCTAGTTTCTTCCCGCACGGACCAGGGAATTTACGTAGGCCGCCTTGTAGAGGGGGCCTTTATTTCCTTTCCTCCGGGTATGGGCGTCATTCTGCTGATTTCGTTTTTCTGTACCGCGTACCTGACCATCTTCCTGATCGTCAATTTCCGGCAGGATACCATGACCGTTGTTCAAACCCGAATAAAAAACTTGCAAGCCGCCCTTATTGAGGAATATCATAGTCATAAGGAACCCGGAGATTGGAGGCGGTGGGCACGGGAACTTGAACAGCGCCGGGAAGCGGTACGTGTGGAAATCAAGCGGGGCATCAAAGGCCGGCGCGGAAAACGTTTTAATATGGAAATTGACGCCCGTATCAATGAGGCGTGGGCCGATCTTGCGGCCATTATCAGAGGCGGCACGGAGCCGCCGGTTCCGGTTTTTAACGAAGCCCGGATTGAAGAAATCGTAAAGCGGGTTCTGCGGAGTGTGGGCGGGGATTTTACCCCCGGCAGGCAGGCTCTTACGGAAAATCCGGTGCGTCCGGAAACGGTAACCGGAACGTTGCTTCCCCGGGGAAGCCGGTCAGGTACTTCCGGCAGACGGATCATGGCGGTTACCCGGAATTCCGCCGGGGTGGAAGATACGGCAGAAGATAGTAAGAAATTGACATCCGGAAAGGAGAGCAAAAAGGTGATAAAAGATGATTTACATACAACCAAACCGGTTGAAAACGAGGAAGTTCCCGAAGAATTAGAAGAACTTGAAGAGCTTGAAGAACTTGAAGAGCCCGCAACGCCGGTACAGGCCGCGCCACAGGCGGAGGAAGAAGCCCCTTCTCACGAAAATTCTCTTCATCCCTCAGGGAAGGATATTGCGGTCCTGGCCAGGGAGATCGAATTTACCCCCCTGCCCGAAGATGAAACCGGGTCTGCCGGGGGAACCCCCTTGTCTGATTTGGAAATCGTTTCCCCCTTTGTTACCATGCTGTCGGACCTGGACAACGGGCTGAAGGCGGACGAAACCGGAAGTTCCGATGAAGACATCCCGGAGGATGAGGATGAAGGAGCCTCCGGCGGTATTCCCAAAGCGGCGCCGGCCAAAACCTCCAAGCTGGAGATTCTCGACGGGAATTACCAAATGTCCCTGGTATACCGGCCTTTTACGCTGGAGAATACCCCTCCCCAGGATCTGAGCCCGGCGGAACCGGTTATCAGGTCACGCAACGGAGTCAATTACATCAACGCCGCAGCTCTCAGGGACGGGAAAATACCGTTGGATAAGGATTTTCAGCAGCTGGTCGATTCGGTATTAATGTAAGCGTTGTTGAACCGCCTGACGGCGTTTGACATGGCCTTTTCTACCTCAATTACGGCTTTGTTTATGGATGAAGGAGTGTATAATCCGGGTTTCCTCCTGCCCGGATAAACAAAAAGCCCGGAAATACCGCCATTCCGGGCTTGGTCAAAAATAAGAGCGGGAAACGGGAGTCGGACCCGCGACATCGACCTTGGCAAGGTCGCGCTCTACCACTGAGCTATTCCCGCAAAACTAAACAACCCCGCCTAAAGGCGGCGATTCTGAACCCGGCGCATGGAAAACAAGCATAACAAGGTTCAAAAAATTATGCTATTATCATACAAAAATTATAAAACAATGTCAAGTCATCTTTTCGGTGACAGTCATCTTTTCGGTGACAGTCATCTTTTCGGTGACAGTCATCCTTTTGGTAACATTTCAAAATGAGGCGTCCCGGTCATCGGGCACGGAATGTAGAATCGCCGGCGGCCCGGCTATTGTTTTTTATTTGAAAAAACGTAAAAATCATTTGATGGACGAAATTTTCCCGCAAGAGGCGATTGATCGACAGCCGTTCCATGCCGGATGCATAGAAACAGCGGATCTCTTTGCCGCCCTCTCGGAGCGGGACCGGAAATTCATGTCGGCCCACGCGGGAATA
>JAIRSL010000196.1 GCA_031255475.1 Treponema sp. | reverse complement strand
GCGTCTTGCCGCTTGTCGTCTTTGACGGCATAGCCCACGCCATTGCCCCGGATATTGTCCCCAAAGAAGCGGCCTTTTGCCGCATTAAGGGCGCGGCCGAGGAACGCTGCCGGGACCTTGCGGGCGGGGACTGTCCCCCCGCCATAGGGGTAATGTTCTACGATACGAAAAGCCGCTTTATGACGCCCGCGGTATACGTTGCCGCCACGGATTCCCTGGTCTTTGAGTCGAGCTGCGGTTCCGGCGCGGCGGCCCTTGCCGCCTGGAAAACCGCCGCCGCCGGTGACGGCGAACACCTTCTTGACGTGGAACAACCCGGCGGCGTCATAGCAGTCAGGGTACGCAGGCAGGACGGGGAGATCGCCGGAATCTCCATAGGAGGGCCGGTGAAGTTGAGCGGAAGAATCGCGGTATAACCAGCAATCGACAACCTCGCCCTGAAGGACGAGGAATGAAACCCTTCGCTACGAATCAACTTTTTTGCGGGCCGTTTTTACACCACGGGGATAAAGGGTAAACCCGTTGCTGCGTTCAGGAGAGGACGCTCCTCTATCCATGGCGCGCCAAAAAAAGGCGGACCTGAATGACCCGCCCCTTACTGTTAGTACGATTCGCCTGGAAAAGGCGTCCAACCTCTGGTCTTACGGCTCGGGATCGATGTAGACTATTCTTGACCAGGGGGGGTCCTGATTCTCAGACGGCAGTGTCATCACATTCCATGTCTTGCCGCCGTCTGTGGACCTGATCATCTCGCCGGCAGCCACCATGAACACGCCGTTCCCATAGACCGCATCGTACCATATACCATTAAACGGCATTATCGTACTAGTCCAGGTCTTGCCGCCGTCCGTGGACCGGGAAATCTTGTCATCGCTCCCGAGCAAATGCCCGATGTCAAGCATCACGAATACGCCGCCCCCATAGATGATACGCCAGTTATACCATGGATTGGGAAAAGTGGTATAGCTTACCGTTTCCCAGGTCATGCCGTTTGTGGACCTGGCCACCAGGTTGATACCATGGATAAGCGCCACGAACACACCGTCCCCATAGGCCAGATCCATCCATCGGTTGCCGGTGACAGACGGCATCGTCACCCGATTCCATGTCTTGCCGTTCGCGGACCACGCCGCTATATCGGTTTGGTCGATAATCGTCAGGAACACGCCGTTCCCATAGGCCAGACTAAGCCGGTCATCGGAAATCGGCTGGCCGAAAGAATTCGTCCGGCCGGAGGACGGCAGTATCGCCTCATTCCATGTCTTCCCGCCGTCATCGGACCACGCCGCCTTGCTGTTGGCGGCGCCGTCCGTCGCGCCAACCGCCACGAACACGCCGTTCCCGTAGACTACTCTTCTCCAACTGGAAAACATCGGCAGTGTCGCTTCATGCCAGGTTTCCCCTCGGTCATCGGACCAGACCGCGTCATCGCCAACCCCGGTAACAAGCACGATCACGCCATTCCCATAGGCCGCGTCGCACCATCCGGTGGCTCTTTTGGGAACAGGCACCGTCGTCTTCGTCCAGGTTTCCCCGCTGTCATCAGATATGGCCGCCTCACCGCCATTGCCAATCGCCAGGAACATGCCTGCCCCCCACTCCCAGTCCACGTCTCCGCTGCCCGCCGTGGTGTTGATTACTATGGGGGCGCTCACCTTTCCGCCTTTAAGGAGCAGTACATATATGTCATAGTTCTTATCCGCGCGGTAACCGGGATCTCCAGGTCCGGGCAGGCTTATCGTTTTCCCCGTGTGGGTATCCGCCATAACCGCGCCCAGGTTCTTCGTATACGCCGAATAGCCGGGAGCGCCGGTCCCCGCGGCCACTATCGCGTAGTATACTCCCGCCGTCCCGTTGTACCCGGCGGTCGTAAACCCTATCGCCGGATTGTCCGCACCCACAGGCCCTTCAAAGATTCCATCCTTAATCACCAGATCCCCCGGCTGCGGATCCTCCGGGTCGACAGGGTTGTCCGCCGCTATCACAAATGATACCGCCCCGTTCCCGTTGGTCGTCTTGTTCTTCCCAAGGTTCTCAAAGTCCGTCTGGTTGTTCTGCGCCAGGTCGTTTACCCCGTTGCGGATTATCCACACCGGACCGCAATCCCCCAGGTCGAATACCGTCTCGTCTATCCCCGCCCACTTCCCCGGGTCCCTCAGATTATACGGTACGTATTCCAGCTTAAAGTTGGCTGATCCCCCTTTCCCTACTCGGGTTATCCCGGACGTATAGTGCCCTATATCTAAGGCGATCACGTTCCCCTCAACTGCTGTATCGCTTACCACCTCGCTAAGCTCTTCTCCCCGTACTATGGTCTTCCCACTTTTAAGCAATATCTGAGAATTGTTCACTTCCGGAATCGCGTTCTGGGCCTTTACCAGTTCCTCAAATCCGTTTCCGCCGTTCCCCCTCCTCACCGTCCAGGTTACATCCCAGTTCACCGGGAACAGATTGACCGTTCCGGGCTTTCCGGCGTTCACCGCAGGGGCCGCAGTCCTCTTATCGGAAGGAATGTCCGGGTCATCGGTGGTAAACACCGTGTCCACCACAATAGGCCACATGGTTACCGTTACTTTCCCGCTCCCGGTTATATACTGTTCCTTTAAACCTGCGGCCAGCAGGGTGGGCGGTAAGCCTTCTTTATACACATACTTTCCATCGTTATTGGCGGCCTCCTGGACGTAATCCCGTTCCCAATGGCCCATCAGCAGCAGAAAATGATAGGTCTGTCCGAAAGGCAGTGAGTCTATTCTGAGTTCCGCCGCGTCAATATCACCGCTCGCCCGGCGATCCTCGTCAAAGGCAACGATGTTCCCGCTGTTGTCCGTCACGACAAGCTGGATAATGTTGCGAATACTCCCTTTTATCCGTTCCGCGCTTGGGCCCGCAACGGAGCGGGCCTGGGTATCATTGCCGATAAGGATGTCCACGGAAAAGGGTTCGGCCGGGGGGGTTCCCGCCGATTTCGGGGGAACGACTGAGATGGGGTTAAAACACCCAGCGAGTACAACCGCCAGGATGCCAAACACGAAAAAGCCCACAGGTTTCACTTTTTTCATAGACAACTCCTTAAAAATTGTTATCCATTAAGCCTGTTCCAAAACTGAAGTTTTGGAACAGCCTCCATTGTCCCGGAGGGGTGATTCCCTGAGGGATGCGGATAAAAGAATCACATAGACGGATGGAAGGAAACTATCTTTAACCAACTTGATATTGCCGTGTTCCCTGCCCGCCGTCTTTCAATCAAGATATATTACACATTTGCTCATAAATATAACATATAAAAATAAAAAAACAACCTATATATGAGAAAAAAAATCAACTTTTTTTTCGGATCGTTTTTTTACATCGCGAGGATACCGGGTGAACCCGTTGCCGCGCGTTTACCGGACTTCAAAATCAACCCGGGCGCTTGATCCCTCTTCATCCTCTACCAACACGGTGTGCCGTCCCCGGGAAAGGGGCAGCACAAAGACTCCCGCCGGATTCAACGCCCCTTGCAGGAACCCGTCGGTATAGACCAGCGCCCCCGGATTAAACGCAGCCGTCTCGATCCGCAGGGCCTGGGCGTCGGGCGGCAAGGCGTTGTCCAGGTAGTATACCGAACCGGGCAGGGGTATGCGTATCCGGCCGTTCCCTTTCCCGGCGATGATCCCCCCCGACCGGAAGCGTTCCGCAAGCCACGCCCGGTATTCCGGGGGGAACCGCGTCTCGCCGCCCGTATGCCAGTCGCAGGGTTCGCGCCGTCCGCCGGGCATCCATTCCCGCACCGTACCGGGACAGGAAGGCCCCGCCGCCATGCCCGAAAGGGCGCAGACCCGCGCCTCCCGGATCGTTGCCGGCCTCGGCCCTCCCGGATGATCCCCGGTTCCCGGATTTTCTCGGCTGTCCTCGCCGGACCCGGCCGCAGATTGTTCCAGGGCGGCCAAAAGGTCCCGGACAATGCGGGCGGGAACAGAACTCCCGGTACGGCCCACAACGGTTTCCCCGGAAAAGTTCCCCATCCACACCCCCACGGTAAACCGGCGGGTAGCGCCCAAGGCCCAGATATGCTGAAACTGGTTGGCGGTCCCGGTCTTGAACATGGCGGGAAACTCCGTGGCCAGGACCGGCGCCGGGCCGAACCCCACAAAACGGCTTCCCCGGTCCGACAGTATGTCCGCTATAATCCATGCCGCGGAGGGAGACATAGGCCCGTTGCCGCCATCCGCTCCGCCGCCGGCCCCTTCTTCAATGAAGCGGAGAACCGCCGGGGAACCGCCCCGTGGAAAGGCGGAAAACCCCCTGACCAGTTCCTCAAGACTCACCTCGGCATTGCCCAGGGCCAGGCCCACGCCGTGGGTCCCCATAGCCCCGGCCACGGAATCAAACCCCAGGGCCGCAAGGTATTCCTCGAAGTTGCGTACCCCCAGGCGTTCCAGAAGGTACACCGCCGGGATGTTGAGGGAAGACGCCAGGGCCAGGCGCAGACGTACCGGGCCGTTGAAGCGGCGGTTGAAATTGGCGGGAATGTAGGCTTCGTTCCCGCCGAAGACGCTGGGCAGATCCGGCAGTATATCCGGCGGGGTAAAGCCGGAATCCAGGGCCAGGGCGTACAGGAAGGGTTTAAGGCAGGAACCCGGCTGGTTCCTCACCCGGATCCCGTCTATCTTGCCGGAAGCGCCGTCGTCAAACCACGAAGCGGAACCCGCGTAAACCCGGACCGCCCCGGTATCGTTCTCTATGGCGAGTACGGCCCCGTTCGTAACCCGGTTGTTCCTGAGCCCCCGCAGTTCCGCCGCAAGCCGTTCTTCCGCGAAAAGCTGGAGCGGCAAATCCAGAGAAGTTTTAACGTTGTACCCTGGTACGTTGTACCCTGGTACGCCGTACCCTGCTTCCATCTTCGTGTCGCGGGCTTCCGGCAAACGCGCTACCCGTTCGGTAAAGTGGGGCGCGTAAAAAGGGGCGCGATCCCCGGCGGCCGCTTCTCCTGTAGGGAACCCCGCCTCCGCCGCGGCAGCCCGGAGGCCGTCCCCGTCCAGGTTAAGGCCGTTTCTCCGGGACAGGGCCAGGGCCGCGCGGACAGCCGCGCCGGGATTAAGGGCAGGATCGTACAATCCGGGCCTTCGGGGAACCACCGCCAAAAGCGCGGCTTTGCGGTCGTCAAGCCTCCCGGCGGGAATGCCGAACCGGGCGCGCGTCATGGCGGCAAGCCCTTCTATGTTGCTCCCAAAGGGGATGCCGTTGAACCACAATTCCAGAATCTCTTTCTTGGAAAGCCGCGCCTCAAGACGCAGGGCGTCCCAGGTTTCGCCCAGCTTGCCCCGGAACCCCGGCCTCCCGGCGCGGATAAGCCGGGCAAGCTGCATGGTAATGGTAGACGCCCCGGACACGATCCTCCCCGCCCGCAGGTTCCGCGCCGCGCTTCCCGCCACGGCTGCAAGGTCCACTCCGGGATGCATATAGAAACGCCGGTCCTCCGCCTTGACAAAGACACGTACAACCCCGGGGGGAATGTCTCCCAGATCAACCCATTCCCGCTTGATCCCGTCCTCCGCCGGCAGGACGCGGAGTACCGCGCCGTTACGGTCCCGTATCACCAGGCCGTAAGATCGGGAACGGTACGCGGCAAGCTCGGGATAGGGAAGCAGGGCCAAAACAATACGGATCGCCGCCGCGAGAACGGCAAGACCTGCGAGAAAGAAAATGAACCTGCTGATAAACCCGCGCTTACTCACCAATCCGTATCAGTTCTCCCGCTGCGCGGCCGAAGATCTCTTCTTCGTACATGCACTCCGCCTGGGCCGGCGGGGTGGGATAGATTCCGGGCATCACCGCCCTGAACCGGAACCGCACTTCCTGCCTGCCGGCGGGAAAGTAATCCCAATGGAAACGAACCTCATCGTCCATGACGAACCGTACCGGCAGGGCGTCATACCACGGGGTGGCGGCGTCCCCGGCGGCCCGGCCTTCGGAGGGGGCCGTCTCCGGGGGGGGAACGGAAGGGCTGGTTACGAGCGCGGCGTCGATGATCTCCGCCCCGGAAGGGACCGGCACGCGGAGGACCACAAACGTGCGGTCCCGCGAGCCGGATACCATTACCCGGCGGGTATAGGTTTTACCGGGAACCAGTCTGCCGTCTCCGGCCGGATTGCCGTCTGAGTCCAGGGTTTCGGCGAACACCGAAAGCCCCTCGTCACGGGGGGCGGCCAGTTCGGCGGGGATGCCGTACCGGAGGCTCGCGGTGTAGAAAAGCGATCCCGTACCGCGCCGCTCTATCCGCAGGGGAAGCAGGGTGTCCCGCGCCGCGCCGTCCAGCGGCGGCGATGCGAAGGGGAAGGTCCGGGAAAGAGGCGCGCCGCCGTAAGCGGGGAATTCACCGGCAAAAAGGGAGGACGGCCCCAGGGAAACCGAGGCGCTCACATCCGCGCCCCGCGCGGCTTCGGCGTCGGCGACCCGGCCAAAGGCAAGGACGGCCCAGAAGGAAGAACTGGTATTGGACCAGATGCCGCGCCGCTGCCGTTCCATCAGGGAGGCGGCAAGGCGGCTTGTCATGTCGTCGCCGGGATTCAGGGCGTGGCAGAGCATAAGGGCCAGGGCGTAACGGTCCGTGTCGTACCCCCAAAAATTCCCCTGCCGTTCATGCGTACCGGCAAGGTCCAGCGTCCTGGCGCCGGGACGGATGAACGTTCGTATCCGGTCCCAGGCGGCAAGGGCCGCCGCCTTCTGCCCCAGTTCCAGCGCGGCAAGGCCGGCAAAGGCAAAGCCGCATACGCCCGGTTCATCCCCCTTTCCGGTAAAGGCGGCTATATCGCTCCCAACCCGTTCCCCGTACATGGCCCGTACCCAGAGGGCGTACCCCGCCAAAAAGGGATCCCCGGACAGAAGACGGCGGGCTTCTTCGGACCCGGTAATGAAGGTAAGGGCGGCGGAAGCATCAATGCCGGGAGGCACCTCATAACCTTTGGTCCGGGCCAGAGCCGCGATATGGGCCACCCGGAGGGTAACCATGACATTGCCGCGCCGTCCGCCGGGCCAATAGGGATAAGACCCGTCGGGCAGCTTGTTTTCGGCGATCCGGGCGAGCTCTTCCTCAACCATCTGCCGGGGATTCGATATGGGGCTTTCCAGGCCGAAGGCGTCCAGATGATCCCCAAAACTCACCAGAGGAAGAAGCGCCGCGGTACGTTGCTCAAGACAGCCGTAGGGGTAGTCCAGAAGATACCCCACCGCCTCCCGGAGCAGGGCCAGGCGGGAAGCGGCAAGGCTGACGGAAAGACTCCCGGTTCCCATAGGGACCAGGGACGGCAGCATGACCCCTTCTTCAATAAAACCATCGCCCGGCCCCAGGTTCCCTATGGCGGTAACGGTCTCGTACAGGATGGGCCGGTCCACCGTGAGGGACTTGACGATACGCTCGTTTACCTTTGGGGAGCGCAGGGTAAAGACGAGCCGGCCCCGCCCCGCTCCCAGGGCGGCGACTTTAAAGGCGGTTTCTACGGTTGCCCCCGGCGGAATCCGCACCGTCTTTTCGGACGCCCCTTCCACTTCCAGGACCGTATCCCAATGACCGGCGCTGGTTTTTCCGCCCGGAGCATCGGCGCTTTCCGTTCCCGCCTCCAGGGATACAACGGCTTCAACAGCCGCGTCTTCCAGGTTGGTCAGGATGAGGGAGACCGTACCGGTATCCCGCCAGCGCAGCTTCCGGGGAAGGGCGGCCACGGCGGTCAGAGGGGCGCTTACCCGGAGATCCTCCTCGGCAATGCCGAACTCGGTAAGCCCCACGGCCAGGGCGGTACAACGGTACGTGGTGAGCGAATCGGGAAGGCCGAATTTCACCAGGGCGATCCCGTTCCGGTCGGTTACCAGGTACGGCTCGAACACGGCGGTGGGCCTGAAGTCCCCGCGTTCGGCAAGTTTGGAATCATCCCCATCATCGCCACCCTGAAGGTCCGCAAGAGAATAGGTTACGGGATCAATAAGCAGGGAACGGCTGTCCGCTCCCCTCACGCCCAGGGGAAAATGCCGGGGATCATAGAAAAAGGCCAAAGGATCGGGCACATGGTAGTTGATAAGGTCCAGCACGCCCCGGTCCACCGCCATAAAGCTCACCTCCGTATTCGGCGCGGGTTTTCCATCCAGGGTCACGCGGACACGCACTTCCGCTTCTTCCCCCGGACCGTAAACCGCCTTGGCGGGTTCGATTTCAACGGCGTAATGCCGGGCGGCGTTGTCCACCATCAATGCCTGAATGCCGAAGACCCCTTTGGGTTTGTCCAGGTCCGGAAGATAATAGGTATTGTCAGGCGGCCCGGGACGTACCGTAAACGAAGACAGGGCCGCGTATACGACGGGAACAAACGATTCTTCAATAGGAATATCGATGGTCCGGGCCGAACCGTCCAGTTCTATGATCTTTTCGGAGATGATCCCCTCCCGTTCCAGGGTAAGAAGGTATTTACCTTCGGGAAGGGGCGAACGGGCCAGCAGCTTAGCGGTATCGCCGGGGGCGTAGACGGCCCGGTCCGGTGTCAGGGTGATGCGGTCCACGTCATCGGTCCCCCAGCGCACCCATCCTGCGCCGGTCACATAAAAACCGAACCGGGTCACCACCGCCCGGCCCCGGCTGTCCAGGCTCCTCAGGCGTACTTCCCACCGGCCGCTTTTGCCGGGGGTAAACGCGGCCGTACCCCGGACATTCCTCCTAAGGGCGGCAATATCCACTGTCCGCTCTTCCACAACTTCTTCCACCTGTTCCCAGAGCAGGTTCACCCGCCCGGCAACCCCGGCCTGACGCGCCTGCTTCCATTCGTAGTGGACAAACTGAACGGTGAGGGGAGCCGCCGCTTCCCCCGCGTCGCAGGGACGGCCGTCAGGCGAAAGAAGCGCCCAGCTCAAGACCGCCGGATTTCCCGACTGTAGAAGATAGGATGAAGGAGACGCGGCGGAACGCTCCGAAACGGATTGCGGCGTCCCCGCGTCAAGCCGGGCGGCGATATAGAAAGCGGCGGGATGTACGGTCACCGCATCCACCGCGGACACCTCCTGCCGGGCGGCGTCCTGGACCGAGGCTTCCAACCGGTAGCGATAGGGCGCTCCCTCAACGCCGTCCCCCCGGGATTCCGGCTCTATGCCGGCGCCGCCGTCGGGCCCCAGGTTCCCTTCGCCCTGGGCTATAAAGGAACGGACATCGGCGTGTTCCGGCCCGAATTTCCAGTACAGCCAGGAACCGCCGGGGTTAAAGGCCGCAGGTTCCCGCGTCCAGTACCAGGAATAGGGCGCTCCCGCAAGCGCGCCCCCGGCAAGGTAAGATGCGGAAAGGCGGGCGGAAATCCGTTCCCCCAAAAAAGACTCCGCTTCCGTAAAGCGCAGGGACGCTTCCATACGCAGGCGCTCGAAATTCGCAACGGTAAACGTAAGGGCCGCTTCCGCTTCGCCCCGTTTGTAGGCGATGGTATACCTGCCGGGATCAAGGGTATGAGGCAGGGTGAAAGACCCGTGGCTCCCGCCGTTTTTGGTAACGGTTCCCGAAAGAGACGCGATAACCGGCGCGCGGAACCCCCCGCTGCCCACCGTAACGGCGTAAGGCCCCTGATAAACCCGGTACGCCCCCCGGAGGAGTTCACGGTCTATGCCCCGGAAGGTTACAGTTTCCCCCGGCCGGTAGATGCCCCGGTCGGTGAAGAGAAAAATCACCGGCCGAGCCTTTTCCGCCTCAAAAGGGGAGATCGCCGCTTCTATATGGGAACGCCACAAGTTATGGCTGTCGTTGGGAATAAACTCGACCTCGTCGCCGCCTGCGCGGGCGCCGCCGTTTTCGGTTACCCGTATACGCAGCCCCCGGCCTACCCCGCCGCCGTCTTCGTCCTTCCCGGATCCAACGTAATCCGAAGGCCGGGTAAACCGGGAAACAAAGTCCCCATCGGGAAAATTAAAGACCGCAAGCCCCTGTCCGTCGGTAAGGCCCTCGATGACCGGAACCGTCCCTTCCAGAAGGGTAACCCGCGCCCCCGCCACCGGCTCCCCGCTGGAAAGGCGGGTCGCCCAGACCAGGACCCGGTTGTACCCGTACCGGACCGTAAGGCCGATATCCGTAACCTGTACCGTAAGCCACGCGCCGTTCCGGTATACCCTGCCCGGATCCCAGGACGAACGGGTCTCGTAATCCCAACGCATACGGGCGCTCCCCTTGCCGGAAGGCCCCAGGAAAGGAGACAGGTCCTCCATAAAGAACTGCTTGGAATTCCGGGGCAGGGCGTTCACGTCCACCGCGCGTAACGCGCCGGCAGGAGGCCGCTCATACGGCCCCGCCGCCTCCTGAATGACCCGGCGCAGGGACACGGGATTCTGGGCCTCCCAGATCACGACGGGGGAAAAACCCGCTTCCAGCATCCGGGGCCCCCGGTCTCCGATGAATACGTAACTATTGGCCTCCCCTGTTTCCACCCTGACCACCCGCTCTTCCCCCAGCCGCCGGCCCCGGAGGTCTTTCAGGGCGGAACCGATCTGTACGGTATACGTTGTCCGGTATTCAAGGGGCAACTGGTTCAGGATCACCCGGTTCCCGTAGACATGGACATTCTCCGCCGTCAATGCCGGAAACCCCTCCACGGCAAACGTCCCCGCCGCGCTTTCCGGATCAACCGGGTGGCTGAAATCGAGAAGAATGGGAATGGTACTGCCTTGTTCGGTCCGGGGAGAAGACTCGGAACGGACACCGGCATCTTCCAGTTTAAAGGGAAGCAGGGTATGAAAACTGAAAACCTCGTCGGACAAGGTTCCCAGCCAGCCTTCCTCCGACCGGGCGCCTTGCAGTACCGTAACATCCACATCCGTATCAAAGGGCAGTTCCCCCTCCAGGGTCATCAGTACCCCCTGGTCACGGTCATACTGCTCCCATTCCGGCTTTTCGGGCCGGGACACCCGGAACGGAATCTCCCCGGAACCTCTTCCCCTAAGACTTACCCTCAGCCACCGCCGTATCTCCGTAAGGTTCACCGGATAAGAAAAGAAGAAGATCAGGTTCTGCGCGTCTTCCGGCGGCGCGTCCCACGTACGCGCCGGGTATTCCCCGTCTCCCACCTGCCAGTACAGCACCGAAAGCCGCCCGGTCTCGAAACTGAAACTCCGCTCCCCCGTAAGGGACTTGCCCCCCAGGGACCTGAGGCGCTCCGAAGCCGTCACCGTATACCGGCGCTGGGGCAGGCTTGCGGCGTCAGGCTCAAAGGCAAGCAGTCTGGTCCCATACCAGCGGAACACCCCCGAAAGCGGCGGGTCCACCGTAAAAAGCCCCGGGTCCGGCGCACCTTCTTCCCACCGTATAGGATCCCCCAGTTTAGCCAGGGGCGTTACCGGCTGGGAAAACACCATATATATTGAAGGGTTTTTTACTTCCTGCGGCAGTTCCCCCCTGGGCCCGTAATCAACAACAGTAAAAGGCTCGCCGGACTCCGCGATGCTCCGCAAACCGTCCCCCCCGGCCGGCCCTTCCGTCCTTTCCGCCGCCTCGTAATAGGCAATCCGGTATGCGCCCAGCCCTTCCGCCGCCCGGCCGGAAACCGCCAGGGACCCGGAAAAAACCACATCGGGCCGGGCTTCTCCGGCGTCATGCCTTTTACAGGCGCCGGAAGCGAAAAAAACAACGGTACAACACAGGGCCAAACCCCTAAAAAACCGGCGTACACTCATATATCGAGTATATACCGGAGATACGCGGGAAAACAGGGATACCCGGCGATTTTCAGGATGAACGCATAGGATTTAACCACAGACCCATGGAGGGGAGAATAAGGGAGGAGTATTACCGTTAGGGCCTGTTCACACTACGTGGAATCAACGCCAAGTATTTGGTTAGTGACGCTACAAAGGTTATTCCGAGCCTTAACGAAGCGGATTGGATAACCGCCGGCAATGCCGGGTTGGATAAGTCCGCTAACGATTTGGCTACGAATTATAATGCGCTGTCATCCGATTATAAATGGGCAAGCGCGGCTGATTTTGATTCCCATGCCGAGTAACACAAACCGAGCTTTTGTCCGTGATGGTCCGTGGTTAAAAAAAATTACCATTCCCTGACGTGGTATTTCCCTTCCGGCTTGGTAATGGAAAACGTTTCGCCCGAAGGCTCTATCACATAAAAACCGTTTTTCAGCGCGTAGGTCTTTTCGCTCTCGTTGAACACCACCCCCGCCATCGCCCCAAGATACGCCCGCTTGTCATTGTGCAAATCCGCGTAGGTCCGCAACTTTCCCATCCGATCCACATGGTCGTCTACGTCATCAACCGCGGGCTTGTTCTTGATCTCGACAATCATCACCGTGTCGCCGTTCTCCAGAAAGGCGTCCACTTCCGTGAAAATATTGTGTTCCTTGCTGGCAATCACCGTATCCCGGTGGGTTTTTTCAAACACAAAACCCAGTTCGTTGAATTTTTTCACGAGATTCGGCACGATCATATATTCGACCATTTCACCGAAACGGTTGGTAAGCTTCCCGATCCTTTTATCGGTTTCCTTCATTTGCCGATCGGTCTCCTTCATTTGTTGGGCAGTTTCTTTCATTTGCCGGTCGGTTTCTTTCATTTGCTCGTTGGTGGCCTGGATCGCGGCCCAGACCTTCTCGAAATTCAGCCCGCTCTCCGGGGTTAGCGATAACGCCATAATTCACTCCTGATTTAAGTATACCGCTTTTTCCAAAACACGCAAAGGCGCCGGTCACCGAAAACGGACTCGTTGTTTGACGTCCCCGTCTTTGTCCGTGTTTTTCCCCCTTTTCCATGTTCCATGCGTCTATCCTGGTGTTATCCGGTATGTTGTCCGCCGTTCCCG
>JAIRSL010000169.1 GCA_031255475.1 Treponema sp. | reverse complement strand
GATGAATCTCGGCACCCACCATCAGTATGTGGTCAAGGCCTTGATTCTGCTTCTGGCGGTCTTTTACGATGTGTACAACAGGCGTAAAGCCGGATTGGGCTGATTTTGGGCAAAGATTTTACCATCGACCAACAGACCCTCACGGACTTTTTACCTGGAAATTCGGCTCTTTTGTCCGTAATGTCCGATCCGTCCGCGGTTTTATTCTTCCGCGCCTTTAAACCGGGAATTGCCGGGGCAAAGAATTTCCCTCTTGACAGCAGAGCCGAATGGTGATTGACTTTTTGAATCATGTTATAGAATACGGAAGGAGATAACTACTATGGAATACTTGTGGGATGCCAGCCTGGAAACAGGTAACGCGACGATAGACGAACAGCACAAACAGTTGTTCAAAGCCGTCAATGATCTGATCAGGATCTGCGACGAGGGGAGAGGAGTCGAGGAATTGAAAAAAAGCCTGGACTTTTTGACACAATACACGATAAAACATTTCTTCGATGAAGAAAAGATACAGGAAAAGTACAATTACCCCGATTATACGAACCACAAGCGGCTGCATGAAAAATTCAAAGAGGATGTCAAGGCTCTGTCCCATCAAATGATCTTGAAAGGCGCTTCTCCAGAACTGCTTACCGAGGTTCAAAGCAAAATCGGAGACTGGCTGCTAACGCACATCAAGATACAGGATCTCAAGCTGGCCGCCCACCTTAAAGCCCACGCCTGAGTCCGGCGAAAACAGCGCGCCCCGTTCATTCGGGCGGGGCCCTTACAAAAGATTCACCGGGTCTACGTCTACCTCCATATAAACCCTGGAGTCTTTTTGTGCGGTGTACACTTCCATAACCTTCCGCGCCAGTGCGTGAAGCGCCCCCATGGCGGGCCCCCTTAAAAAAAACTGTTTGCGATAGTAGCCCGAACGGAGGCTGATGGGGCATTCAGCCGGGCCCAGAACGTCGGCTCCCCGCGGCAGGGATTGCAGGGCCGTATGCGCGGCAAGGTTGATGGCTTTTTCGGCGCGTCCTTCGTCCCTGGAACGGGCGGTGAACCTGATAAGCCGGGAATAGGGGGGGAAACCCAGAAGCTTCCGCTGGGCGAGTTCCGCCTTAAAAAAACCGTCCACATCCAGGGCGCAGGCCCGCAGTATCGCCGGATCCCTGGGCCGGAAAGTCTGAACAATCACCTTGCCGTCGGGGAAATAACGGCCCGCCCTGCCTGAAACCTGTACCAGAAGCGAAAAAGTCCTCTCGGCTGCCCGGAAATCGGGGAGTTGGAGTCCTGTATCCGCAAGAATTACCCCCACCAGCCGTACTCCGGGAAAGTTGAGGCCCTTGGCGACCATCTGGGTGCCCAGCAGAATATCGAAGGCCCCCGCACGGAAGAGGGCCAGCGTCTCTTCAAGGCTGCCCTTACGGCTCGTGGTATCCGAATCGGCCCGGCGGATGCGGAGATCGGGAAAAGTCCTGCCCAGCTCTTCTTCGATAAGCTCAGTACCGAAACCGGTAAAACCGGCCTCAAGGGAACCGCAGTTCGGGCAGGCCCGGGGAGGAACCTCCGAGTAGCCGCAGTAGTGGCATACCGCCCTGCCCAGTTTCTTGTGCCAGGTAAGGCTTACCGAACAGTGTTTGCAGGAGAGTTCAAAGCCGCAGTGCCTGCAATGGTAGAAGTAGGCGAAGCCCCTCCGGTTGAGGAAGAGTATGCTCTGCCGGCCCATGCCGGCGGTTTTCCGTATCTCCTGTTTCAGTTCACCGCTCAGGCAGCCTTCGCTGTGTTCCAGGCTGACGGGGTATATTTCCGGAAGGCTGCCGCCCGAAAGCCTCCGGGTGAGATCCAGCCGCAGTATGGACGGGGGAGGGGAGGCGCCCCCGTCAGGCCGGCGCTCGCGGGGCGACTGAGGTTTCCCGCCGGATCCGTTGCCCGGCCCTGTTTCCGGCGGCTTGAGCATTATTTCCCAGGCTTCCGCCGAGGGAGTGGCCGACCCCATCACAAGGCGGGCTCCCTCAATCCGGGAACGGCGCATGGCCACCTGCCGCGCGTGATAGCGGGGGGTGTTTTCCGACTTGTAGGAACCGTCGTGTTCTTCATCAATGATGATGAGCCCCAGATCCCTGATGGGCGCAAACACCGCGCTCCGGGGGCCGGTCACAATCCGTACCTCGCCCCGGCGTATGCGCATCCATTCGGTAAAGCGGGCCGCCGGGCTCATGCGGGAATGGAAGGTGGCGGCGGCGGAACCGAAACGCTGCCCCATGGCCTCCGCGGTCTGGTGTGTCAGGGAAATTTCCGGTACAAGGTACAGTACGCCCTTGCCCCGCTTCATAAAGTATTCGGCGGCGCGGAGAAAGACCTCGGTTTTCCCCGAACCTGTGATCCCGAAGAGGTAGAAGGCCGCCGCCGCCGGATGTTCCGCCGTGATGGCGTCCATGGCCTGCCTCTGCTCCGCGGACATTTCCAGGGCGGCGGGGGGGATCTCCTCTTCACCGGCAAAGGCCGAATACGAGGTTTCCCGGCGGCCCGAGGGGATCATGGCGGAGAGGGCCTGACCAAAGCCGCAGAGGTAGTAGCCGGCCACCCACCGGGCCAGAGCCATGTCCCCTTCGTCAAAGATCTCCTCCTTATCAACTACCCGGCGGATATCCTTGATCTCTTTTAGGCCTTCCGGGGGGCTTTCCCGGCTTGCCGTGATATAACCGGTACATTCCCGCCGCCCGAACGGCACGACGGCCCTCTTGCCCACCGAGGCTTCTCCCTTTGGGTCTATGCGGTAACTGAAACTCAGATCGCCGGGAATATCAAAGACAATGTCGAAGTAGGCCGGAGGACTCACGGGAGGAATTCCCCGGCTTCGGCGGCAAAAACCGGATCTTTGGCGGCATATTTTGCCATAAGGGGCCTGGATTCCCGTCTGTATTCTTCATTCAAAGCGGCGAGACGGAGCATGAGTTTTTTGAGATCTTCAAAGGCCTGAGTTTTCAGGCTTTCGTCCCGGAGCAGGGCGCTGGGATGATAGGTCGCCAAAACCCGGATGCCGGAATTCTCCCCCTGATCCGGGGAACCGGAAAACCCCGGGTCGAAGAAACGCCCCCTCAGGCGGCCGATTGGCTCAGGCGGGGCCGCCTCGTCTCCGGCATGGAGAAGGCGGTTTGCCGCTACCTTACCCACGGCAAGGATGAGGAGAGGCTTTAAGGCTTCAATCTGGCGGAGAAGAAAGGGTGCGCAGGCCCGGATCTCGGCGAATTCAGGATCGCGGTTGCCCGGAGGCCGGCACTTCACCGTATTGGCGATAAAACA
>JAIRSL010000162.1 GCA_031255475.1 Treponema sp. | reverse complement strand
TTGACGATCTTGAATCCCTGTTTCTCGTCATCGGTAAGGCCGGAGACGCCGGCTTTGTCCAGGGCAATGGCGGCCTGGATAAGGGCGATCTCGCCGCCGGGAACTATGCCTTCTTCAATGGCGGCCCGTGTCGCGGAGAGGGCGTCTTCCACCCGGTGCTTCTTTTCTTTCAGTTCCACTTCGGTAGCGGCGCCTACGTTGATTACCGCTACGCCGCCGGCCAGCTTTGCCAGCCGTTCCTGGAGCTTCTCCCGGTCGTAATCGGAGGTGGTGTCCTCAATCTGGGCCTTGATCTGGGCGATGCGGTCCTTGATCTCGTTAGACTTGCCGGCGCCGTTGATAATGGTGGTGTTGTCCTTATCGATCTTGACGGTTTTGGCCTTACCGAGCTGGGAAATGTCGGTGTTTTCGAGCTTGATGCCCAGTTCTTCGGTGATAACCTCGCCGCCCGTGAGGATGGCGATGTCTTCCAGCATGGCCTTGCGGCGATCCCCAAAGCCGGGGGCCTTGACCGCCACGGTGCGCAGGGTACCCCGGAGGCTGTTCAGAACCAGGGTGGAGAGGGCTTCGCCGTCTACGTCTTCGGCAATGATGAGGAGGGGCTTGCCGCTTTGGGCGACCTTCTCCAGAAGGGGAAGGAGATCCTTCATTGAGGAGATCTTCTTGTCGTGGATAAGGATGTACACGTCTTCGTAAACCGTGGACATGGTATCCCGGTCGGTGACGAAGTAGGCGGAGATATAACCCCGGTCAAACTGCATCCCTTCCACGAATTCGATGGTGGTGTCCATGGTTTTGGACTCTTCCACGGTGATAACCCCGTCTTTGCCGACTTTTTCCATGGCATCGGCTATGGTGTTCCCGATTTCGGTGTCGTTGTTGGCGGAAACCGAAGCGACATGGGAAATTTCCTCTTTGTCTTTGATTTCCTTGGAGTTTTTCTTGATATCTTCCACGGCGATTTCCACCGCCTTGTCGATACCCCGTTTCAGCTCAATGGGAGTCATCCCGGCAGCCACGGACTTGAGGCCCTCTTTGACCAGGGAATACGCCAGAACCGTAGCGGTGGTAGTACCATCCCCGGCTACGTCGTTGGTCTTGGTCGCCACTTCTTTTAAGAGCTGGGCGCCCATGTTCTCGTAGGGATCTTCCAGTTCCACTTCTTTCGCAACGGAAACGCCGTCTTTGGTTACGGTAGGGGCACCGAATTTCTTGTCCAGGAGGACGTTCCGCCCCTTGGGCCCAAGGGTGACCTTTACAGCCTTGGAAATCTGCTCAACCCCGGAAAGCAGCCTGCGCCGGGCTTCTTCGTTGAACAACAACTGTTTCGCCATAATTCTTTTTCTCCTCTTTACTACCGGGTTTTCGGGAAAAACCAGGACCCGTTCCTGTCCACGATCGCACCGGTTAAATATGAAATGGATTAGTCCCTCTTAATATAATAATGAGGAACACCTATAAAATACTAAGAGGGAGTGCAAAAAGTCAATCAGATAATGAGGCATAAGGCCGGTTTTTGGGCCGTGGACGGCGGCTCCGCCCCGGAAACCGTCCCTCCGGCCGTATTACATGTGAGGCTGTTCCAAAACCATGCGCGTTTAACGTACGGTCAATTAGCTTTGGACCAGGCTCATGTAACTGATAGCTCTTCCGTAACACTATGGGGCTGTTGCTTTTTTCAATAATTTGGTGTTTTGTTTATAAATTCTCCCGGTATTTATCAAGAGAGGGGGAAAATTTTATTTCCGAGAGGCATTATTATGGAAAAGTTGCGGATGGGTGTACTTGGCTGTTCAAGGCATTATACGTTACGGGTGGCTGGTCCCCTCAGGGAGTCCCTGCTGGTAGAACCCTATGCCATAGCGTCCAGGGACGAGGTTAAGGCAAAGGCATTTGCCGCGGCTTGGGATTTCGCGAAATCCTATGGTTCCTATGAAGATTTACTGGCGGACCCCCAGGTGGATTTCGTCTATAATCCTCTGCCGAATCATCTGCACCTGGAATATATCAAAAAGGCCGCCGATGCGGGGAAACCTGTCCTTTGCGAGAAACCTCTCTGCCTGAACGCGCGGGAGGCGGCGGAAGCGGCGGAATACTGCCAGAAGAAAGGAGTCCCCCTTATGGAAGCCTTTATGTACCGGTTCCACCCTCAATGGCGGCACGCAAAGAACATAGCCCGGTCCGGGGAACTGGGAACCGTCATCAGTACCAACGGGGTATTTTCCTACGATAATAAGGATCCCTTCAACATCCGCAACATCGCGACAGCCGGCGGCGGCGCCATCCTGGATATAGGGTGTTACACGGTATCTTCAGCCCGGTTCCTTATGGCGGGGGAGCCCGAACGGGTAATGGCGGCAATCATCCGGGACCCGATTTTTAGGACCGACACGCTGGTTTCGGCGATGCTGGACTTCGGCGGGGGCCAGGTTTCGACCTTTACCATCGGGACCCAGTTTTTCCCCTATCAACGGGTAACCGCTTTCGGGACCGGCGGCAGTCTCTCGATTCAGGTTCCCTTCAACATGTACGGCGATGTGCCCGGAAAGGTTACCGTAGCCACCCCGCTGGGTGAACGTGTCATCGAAACCGGAATAGCCAACCAGTATCTGTTGGAGTTCGATGCCTTTGCGGAAGCCATTGCCGGCAAAACCGGTGTTCCAACCCCCGTATCGGACGCGATTGCCAACATGGCGGTATTGGACGCCGTGTTCGCTTCCGCCGAATCGGGCAAATGGGAATCCGTTGTCCGCTATTAGCGGGGTATCGGTCGGAAAGGCAGGAATGGCGATGGATGTACATATCTACACCGACGGCGGATGTTCAGGAAACCCAGGTCCAGGAGGCTGGGCATATCTGATCATCCGGGAGCGGGGGCCGCAAACGGAAATTATCGTGGAGAAATGGGGCGCCGAATCGGATACCACCAACAACCGGATGGAACTGACCGCGGCGTTTCAAGCTCTGGAGATGCTCTCCAAGCTGAACATTGCCCCAAAGCAGGTGAGGGTCTTTACCGATTCCCAGTACGTTCAAAAGGGAATGACCGACTGGATTGTTTCATGGAAACGGAACGGATGGAAAACCAGCGACAAAAAAGCGGTCAAAAACAAAGACCTTTGGCAGCGCCTTGATGCGATAACGGCCCGCTATTCCATCCAATGGAAGTGGGTCAGAGGCCACTTCGGTAACCGCTTCAACGAACGCTGCGATAAGCTGACCCAAAAAGCGATAGCCGAAATGCAGAACGCCTGATCCCGTTCCCGCGCGGCTATTCAAGGGCGCGTGTCAACAATTCCTCCAGAGTCTCAGCTTCTTCCCGGGTAAAGGTGACGCCTTTACCCATTTTTTCATGATCCGGCGCCCAGTCCCTCAGATCGAATTTGGGGGTCCGGCCGTTCCACGAGACCAGGTTAAGCTCCATTTTCCAGCCATTTCTGTCTTCGGATATGACGCCGTAATGTTTCAAAATATCAAATGTAATGTCCGGCATAAAAGCTCCTTGCGATGGGCGGTTCCGAAATCCGGGGCCGCCGGAACCGGTTCCCGCATATAGTAGACTTTTTGACGCGCCGGGACAAGCGTACTTAGCAGTTAGCAAT
>JAIRSL010000127.1 GCA_031255475.1 Treponema sp. | reverse complement strand
ACGGCGGTGTACCTGGCGGTGAACGGCGAATACTCAGGATACCTCGTTATTTCCGATGAACTAAAGCCCGACAGTAAAGCGGCGGTAGAGGAACTGCGGGATATGGGGGTAAAACGGATTGCCATGCTGACAGGCGACAGTAAAACCGTGGGGGAAAGCATATCCAAGCAGATCGGCCTTGAGACGGTGTACGCGGAACTCCTGCCCCATCAAAAGGTTGAATACCTTGAACGTCTGGAACAGCAAAAATCAGGTTCCGGCAAACTGGTCTTTGTGGGGGACGGTATCAATGACGCGCCGGTGCTGGCCCGCAGCGATGTGGGTATCGCCATGGGGGGCGTCGGCTCGGATGCGGCTATCGAAGCCGCCGATGTGGTGCTGATGACCGACGAGCCTTCAAAGATCGCGGGCGCGATCCGCATTGCCCGGAAGACCCGGAACATCGTCTGGCAAAACATCGTCTTTGCCCTGGCCGTCAAGGGCGTGATCCTCGTCATGGGCGCGCTGGGCATGGCCACCATGTGGGAAGCGGTATTCGGTGACGTGGGCGTGGCGCTGCTGGCGATCCTCAACGCCATGAGGGTAATGAAGAAGAAGTAATACCGGAGCAGGGACGCGCTTACCCTCATCGAAGGCGGTCTCCCTCGTGGATTAGTTCAATAATGCCGACAATCTTTCTTCAAATATTATACTTGTGGTTCCTGGAATCTTCGGTTTCTGAAACCGAAGGTTTCTTCTGAATTTCAAACTAAAATGAGGGTCTGTTTGGTCAAATGGGGTGAATTCGGCCGGAACCCCGGAGGTCCGGAACGCATACAGCCGAAAAGTTATGTATAATTGCGCCTAATAGTTATCGAAAAAGTATGTTTACTCACATCAAGCCGCTAATCCACGGAAAAGCCGTTGTTGGTACACACATCGGCAATGAAATGTCCGGAATCCTTGACTATGCGCCTAAGGTTGTTTTCGCGGTCAAGATAAACGACCCCGAACCGCTTGGTAAAACCGAAACCCCATTCAAAGTTGTCATACAGGGACCATACGAAATAACCCCGGACATCGCAGTCCTCTTTTATGGCCTGCCACACGGCGGCAAAATGACGGCGGAGGAATTCTACCCGGTCAGGATCGTGGATGCAGCCGTCGGCAGAAATCCTGTCGTCACAGGTTGTCCCGTTTTCAGTGATGTATACCGGGATATTGCCGTACCGTTCCTTGACATCCCTAAGCGTTTTGTAGAGCCCTTCGGGATACCATTCCCATTCCTCAAATTCCGCCCGCTTTATGTGAGGCCGGTATACCTGTTTTGCCCCGATATGCCGGTCTTCAGGATCGCCGGCGACAAGACGGCGGGTATAATAATTGATGCCCAGGAAATCCGTGGCGCCGGCGATGACGGATAAATCGCCGGACTTTACCTCCGGCATGTTCCCGCCGTACCAGGATACCATTTCTTCCGGGTAACCCTTCCCAAACAGAGGGTCCATAAACCACCGGTTAAACGCAAGGTCCCATCTCTTTGCCGCTTCGATGTCTTCGGGCGCATTGGTGGCGTTTTCTATCCACGCAAGATTATTGACGATGCCGATCTTCGCGCCGGGAACGTTGTTTCTGATAACGGCAAGGCTTTCGCCGTGGGCCAGGAGTATGTGGTGAGCCGCGGCCAGGGCGGAAGGCAGATCCTTTAAGCCCGGAGCGTGAACGCCGTAGAGATGTCCGCAGAAGGAATATACCCAGGGTTCGTTAAAGGTGATCCAGTTTTTTATTCTATCGGCGAAGAACCCGGTTACCGTATCGGCGTATTCGCAAAAACGGCCGGCACAATCCCTGCCGGCAAATCCTCCCGCTTCCTGAAGCGCCGCGGGCAGATCCCAGTGAAAAAGCGTAACCCAGGGAGTTATCCCCCTTTCAAGGCAGGCGTCAAAGAGGCGGTCGTAAAAATCAAGGCCCTTCCGGTTGGCCGCTCCCCGGCCTTCCGGAAAAATCCGGGGCCAGGAAATGGAACAGCGATAGTGCTTAATACCCAGACCGCGCATCAGGTCCGCGTCTTCCCGGTAGCGGTGGTAGTGATCGCAGGCAATGTCCCCGTTCTCGCCGTCCGCAACGGTCCCTTCGGCATGGGAAAAGACATCCCAGATACTCTTCCCTTTGCCGTCTTCGTTTGCGGCGCCTTCAATCTGATAAGAAGCAGTGGCCGCACCCCAGGCAAAACCAGCGGGGAATGACAAAAATTCCGTGTACATAGCATTATCCTTTTACCGAGCCCGCGGTAACGCCGGCCAGCATCCATTTGTTAAAGGCGAAATAGAAGATGAGGGGCGGCAACGCCACCAGGGTCATCACCGCAAACTGCACGGCATAATCGGAAGCGTACTGTCCGGCAAAACGGATTACCGAAAAGGGAAGAGTACGCTTGGTTTCCGTGGAAAGATACGTATTGGCCATCAGAAAATCGTTCCAGTGGCTTAAAAACGTCATGATTCCTACGGTGATAAAACCGGTAATTGAAATAGGAGCGATAATCTTACGCAAAATTACAAAATATCCCGCGCCGTCGATAAAGGCCGATTCTTCCATGGATTTTGGAATGGTCATAAGGAGGCCGGAAAAAACAATGGAATTAAAAGACATGGTAAAGGCCATATACGAAATGATCAGAGCCAGATGGGTATCGATCAGATGAAACATCTTGTACCAGAGAAAATTGGGCAGCAGGGTCGTATGAATGGGAATGGTCATTCCGACAATAACGATGGACCACACCAGTTTTTTTAGTTTCCATTCCATGCGGGTACAAGCGTACGCAAGACAGAAAGGAAGGATGGTCCCCAGGACAACCGATGGAATTACTATTTTTAACGTGTTGGCAAGGTACAGGGGTATTCTGCCGTTCACAAAAGCCTTGTAGTAGTTGATCCATTGGGGATCTTTGGGGAATGAAAGCAGATCCGGTCCAAAAAGGTCCCCCGATTTTTTTATGGAATAGGTAAATATCCATATAAGGGGAAAGATTTGGGCCAGAACCAAAAAGCCGAGCAGTATAATTATCAGCATCTTGGTGATTCTGCGGAACAGCAGATAAGGGCCGCCGTTTTTGCTCATAACATAACTCCTGTCCCCCAATCGTCAAAACTGTTCAATGGATTTCCTGAATATCCGCCGGATCAACACGGTCATCAGGACCGCTATCATCACAAAAAGCACGGAAATGGCGTTGCCGTAACCGTATTCGCCGTATTTAAACGCCCGCTGATACAGGTATACCGCAAGGAACTGGGTGGTTCCCCCCGGAGCGCCTTCGGTAGAAAGGTATACCATTTCCATCTGCTTAAGCGAAGAAATAACGTCGATGATAATGATGGACTGGATAACAGGAAGCATATTGGGGAGTACCACATGGAGTTGAATCTGAAGCCTGCCGGCGCCGTCTACCAGAGCCGCTTCTTCCAGTTCTTTGGGCACCGTCATAAGGCCCCCGTAAAAGAAGAGAACAGCCCAGCCGAAGCCCTGCCAGATCATGATCCATATAACTCCCCATATAGCGGTTTTTGTGTTGGCAAGCCAGGCAAGCTCAAAATCCGGAAACCCCAAAACGTGTATTATCTTATTCAACAGCCCGTATGTGGGATGAAATATATTAACCCATAGTTTTGTTACCACCACCAGGCTCAGCGTGGCGGGAATAAAATAAATAGTACGGAGTATCTGGGAATTTTTTTCCGAGAATTTTACCAGAAGGGAAGCGATAAAGAAAGCAAAAACATTCTGAATAAAAACCGTAATCAGAATCAGAAGGAGTACGTTGTACAGGGCCCGCCAGAAAGTAAAGTCCTTCATAAGGCGGGTATAATTGGTGATCCCCGCGAATTTCATCGTCCCGAAACCGGCCCATTGGACAAAACTCAGGATAAAACTTATCACCAGAGGTATTGCTATGGCGAAAAGCATAATGATAAGGCCGGGCAGAACCAGTATGGCTATAGTTTTTTTATCGGCGAACAGGTTCTTCACGTTTTCTCCCAACCGGAAACAGGACGGATCCGCCGGCCCCCGGACCGGAGAGGCGGGGGCTCAAGCGGAAATAACACTACTACTGCTTGGAAGCCAGTTCCGCGGAAGCGTCAAGCCTGCTGCAGAATTCTTCCGGCGTAATGACCAGCGCGCATAACTGCCGGATCAGCTCCTGGTGATCTTCCTTAAAGACAGCATTGGAGCGGTCCAGGCCGGGAGTACCACTGGTGGTCTTGGCTTCCGCCGCGATCTGGAGCAGTTTCTTGCTGACCAGGGTATCGTTGGGCCGGGCTTCAACCTTTTGGGCGGGGAAGAACGCCTGAGCTTCCCAGGCATAAGCGCCGAATTTTTCGCCCAGCAGTTTTATATATTCGTAGGCCAGGGCCTTGTTCTTGGAGTTGGTTATAATATAATTTCCCCCGAACCACGCAAGAACGTCCTCCGCAGTGCCTTTACCGCCTTCCACCACGGGGAATTTGATCACGTCCAGGCTGTTGTGGAAATTTTCGGAAAAGTTGGGATCCGTGGCCAGCGACATTTCCCAGGAACCCATCATATACATGGCGGCCCGTTCCTGGCCGAACTGGTTCCTGGCATCGCCGTAATCCGACGTAGTAAGGTTGGCGTTAAAGACGCCCGCTTTTATCAGGTTCTGGATATAGGCGGCGGCCTGAACAAAGTCAGGGTCCGTATACTTTGCTTTGCGGGTAATGGCGGCGTCCACCCTGGAAAAATCGCCGTTGATGCGCTGGGCGATGTTGTCAAAGAGTTCGCAGAGCGGCCATCCTTCCAGACCGTCGGTGGCTACCGGCGTTACATTGATGGCTTTGAACTTGGGAACCGACTCAACAATGTCTTCCCAACTGGAAGGGAGGGGAACGCCCGCCTTTTCAAAAAGGCTTTTGTTTACGTAGAGCACCCACAGGTCGGCGGATACGGGTATCCCGTAAAGGCTGCCGTTAAACTCGTTGCCTTCAAGCGCGCCGGGCATGTAGCCGAAATTCGCAAAATCGGCCTTGTTGAATTTTTCCAAAAGACCCGCGTCGATAAGGGGCAGCATCATGCCGGGGAAAGACCAGTATTTCATCACATCCGGCAGTTGATTGGCGGTGGCGTAGATCTTTACCTTTTCCTGCCAGGGCTGATCCTGATAGCTTTCGGTGACAATTTCTACGCCGGGGTGGGCCGCCTTGAATTCGGCGTTGATCCGTTCTATGACCGCGCCGACGCCGGTATTCCGGTCAGGATGATTGTCTCCCATTTTAAGGGTGATCTTGCCCGGATCCTTGCTGCCGGCGGCAAAGACCAGCGCGCCCGCCGTCATTAAAATCAGGGCCAGTAAGATAAACTTTTTCATATCATTCCTCCATATAAATTAGAATAAACTATGATAAGACCCGCGCCGGAAATTTGTAAATGATGTTAGTTACGATTTCTTGATCAATCTTCAGGATATAAACCGGCTTGGGCATTTGCCGGTTATCCGCTTAAAAGCCCTGTTAAAGGTCTCTACGTTCAGGTAGCCGGCTTTTTCCGCGATTTCGTAAATTTTCAGATTGGTTTCCATGATCAGTTTTTCGGCTTCCTTGATCCGCGTTCTGGTCAAAAAACCGGAAATGGTTTCGCCGGTTTCGCGGGCAAATTCAAAGCTCAGGTGGTTTTTGCTGACGTTGTTATACCGCGCAATGTCCTGAAGGCTTAAGGACGGATCGCCGTAATGTTCCCGGATGTAACGGCGGCTGCGCGTGATAAGCCGGCTGGGCGGCAGAAACCCTGCCAGGCATCGGGAAAACTGCTCTTTGAATTCCTCAAGGTCCCCCGCCGGGCCGCCCGCTTTTTTTTCAAACCCCGTGTCTATATAGGTCCAGGCCGCTTTATAAAACATTTCAAAGGCGGCGTCCAGTTCTTCGGGCGTTTTCATAAGCATGTAATACTGATCGTAGGAAAGGGAACCGCAGTCCCCCAAAGGACCTTTGATAGAACGCCGGATCAAATCCGTAACGGTTTTCTGAAAATCGTACAGCCTGTTTTCGTAGCGCTGATGAACCAAAAGAATATCGCCGGGACGGAGTATCAGAAAATAGAAAGGCCACCCAACGGTAAAGGCTGGCCGCCTGAAAAGCGATTCTCCGCCGGAGCCGCCGCCGTTAAGAATTTCCGCAAAGAACGCGGACCGGGCGTCTTCCGAATCTTCCCGCTTTTTGTTTTTGTCTTCCTGTTTCAAAAAACGATCCTTCGGAATTTTGCCGATAATGCCGAGCAGGGAATGTTCGTCCAGTTCCGATTTCAGCATATATTCGCAGGCCCCCGACTTAAAAGCGCTCCGCACATATTCAAAGTTGCTGTAGGAACTGAGGAATATCATAGCGGGATTAAAGTTTTCCCGCCGCAGGGCTTCGGCGAATTCAATGCCGTTCATTACCGGCATGTCCACATCCGTTACCACAATATCAATGCCGGGATTGGCCCTGATAAATTCCAGGGCGTCCCTGCCGTTGGCGGCTTCACCGGCGATATTCAGATCGAAATCTTCCCATTGGCAGAGGGATTTTATGGTGAGGAGCACCAGAGGCTCGTCGTCAACTATCAGCATATTCATCATACCGGCGTTACCCTTCTCTGTTCATAAGGCGGCTTTCATGGCGTTCCGTTTCCTGTACCGGCAGCCGTAATGTTATTACCGTTCCCTCTCCGGGATAACTTGCCGCCTCCGCTCCGTAGGCGCTTCCATAGGACAGGATGATATTCCTGCGCACATTGTACAGGCCGATCCTGCTGAAACCCCGTGAACCTGCCCTGCGGCTGTTGAAAACATCCGCCAGTACTTCTGCCGGCATACCGCCGCCGTTATCCTTGACGGATACGATCAGCGTTTTGCCGCCGTCCTCTCCGGCAACGGAGGCGGACACCACAATGACGCCGGGCCGGGATAGACCGTGAAAACCGTGGAGTATAGCGTTTTCTACCAGCGGCTGTAGTATCAGTGACGGAACCCCCAAATGCAAAAGGGAAGCGTCAACATCCTTGATAAGTTCAAAAGTATCGCCGTAACGGACCTTCATGATGTAAACGTAGTTATCAAGAATATGAAGTTCGTGTTCAAGGGAACATACCGTATCTTCCCGTGCAAGGGTATCTTCCGTTATCAGCATCAGCGCCGAACTCATTTTTCTGATGGCGTCGTTTTTGGTGATGATGGCCATCATGCGGATTGCGTTCAGCGCGTTGCAGAGAAAATGAGGGTTAAGCTGGTATCGCAGGGCTTCAATCTCTATCCGTATCCTTTCTTTCTGTTCTTTTTTTATGTCTTCGGTCAGCCGGCTTATCTTTTCGACCATATAGTTAAAGGATTCGCTTATTTTATTCAGCTCAATAAAACTGCCGCTTTCCGCCCGGACGGAAAAATCGCCGTTTCCTACCGCTTCCATTTTGGAAATAAGAAGTTTAAGGGGATGCAGAATACGGGCAAAGAAAAATGTATTATAACGGATAAAAAACAGCACGATTACGATTACCGAAAAGTAAAGGATATATAAGATAGTGTCAACCGGGCGGGTAAGGGAACGGACATCGATAGCTTCCGCAAGAGTCCAGGCCGAACTTTCGACAGGCGTCTTTATAATCACATACGGTTTTTTATAGGAGTTTTCTACCGCCGAAAAGCCGGATCCGATAATGTTTGTGTCGTTTGACGCAAGCACAGTACCGTTTCTGCCTATCAAAAAATAATCGGAACCGCTTCCCTGAGAGTTTCCGCCGGAATTATTCTGCCTGATAAAATCCATTAGGGGATTGATCACAAAGGGGACAATGAGTGTACGGAGCCCGGAAGTGTAGGCCGTCTGCGGGGGAGAAACCGCAAGCGATGTGATATACCAGCCTGATTTCTGGCCGTGGCTGAAGCTCAGGTTGTCGGGAAACGAAACGATGCCCCGGCTGCCGTCCGCCGCGGCAATATAGGCTTCGATTTCTTCTTGTGAAAGTATTATTCCCGCGTAATTCCGCGAAACAAAGGGAGTATCTTCCCCCTGAAAAATCACATAAAAGCCGATGAGCTGCCGCGACAGGATAGAGTAGGTGTTGAATATCCTTTCAAGATCGGACGATACAAGATAACGCTGTTCCGGTGTTTTAGCGTCGATGAACGCCCTCGATCTATCCATCAGGGCGGTATTGTGAATCAGGGAAGACGCTATGATGGATATGCTTTTCAGTTCCACGTCTATGCCGGAAGCGTGCTGCATGAGGGTTATTTCCCGCTGGTTTTTGGCGATTTTGACTATCTCGTGCCGGAAAAAGAAACCGAACAGTATAAGTATCACCAATACCGGCAGGGTGATAAAAAGAAGAAAAAACTCAAGGTGCCGGGAGGCTATACTATAATTGTTTCCGCGTTTAAGGGGGGTCAACAATTTCACAGCCCTGCGCCTTTTAAGCCTTCCAGCAGTAAAACAGGCGTCCCGCGGCATCCGCCGCCGTTGTCTTGGGCGGCTGTTCCCCGCGGCAGCGTTCGTCCGCCAGGGGGCAGCGCTCGGCAAAGGCGCAGCCTGAGATTTCGGTTACCGGCGTCCGGATTTCGCCCTTCAGGGTTTCCGGCGTGTTCCG
>JAIRSL010000107.1 GCA_031255475.1 Treponema sp. | reverse complement strand
GTTTCCGGTACAAGCGAGTGGCAAGTAAACAGTGAATATTCCATAAGCGGCGCAACCGATGTACAGATTGAGGAACGTTCGGCGATTATCTATCTGGTATTGGACGCCAGCACCTCGTTGAATATCACGCAGATGGGGCAAATTCGCAGCGCGGTAATTGAGTTTATCAACGCGCTCTACAACCAGCTTAACCAGTAGCGGTAGAACCGCAGGTTAGGCGGACTCATGGAACCTTTAATTACGGCGACTACCAAAGGGAAAACATGAAGCACTTAAAATACGATGTCCGGCCGTATTTTGATATGTATAAAAATATAATAAAAATAATGGGGTACGGAGGTATGTTGCTCAACAGCACTGTTAGCGCTTCGTTGCCATTAGGTGGCTCGGGCTGCTGGAACGTTATGCGAAATACCGCCTGAAATATTCACAAAAAACAACGGCAATTTTCGGTTTTAAACATAGCACCTTGAATCGGCAATATACAGGCGCAATGTGTATGAAAAAAAGACGGTTATGTAGTTATTACCCAAAATGGGGAAGCGAAGGCCGTTCTGAGGTATTATATGGATTTCTGCAAGTTTTCCATCAAGATCGATATGAGCATAACTTACCTCATTGTTATAAGTAGTTGTAATCTTTGTAAGTACCGCTTCCATCTCGGCGTCGGTCACACCGGCGTCTTGAAAGACATTGAATTTACCGTCGAGCACTGCATACGCGCCGCTTACAGGCCGTACAGCAACGGTCGGGTTACTGGTTACGCTTCCGGTATTCCCGGAGCAGTTCACCTCCACGGTTATGGCCTTGCCTTCCTCTGCATTGGTCAGCGTATATATGCTGTTGATTGCGCCGGCAATGTCCTGTTCGTCGCTCTTCCACTGAAACGTTACGGTTCCAGTTCCGTTGGTGATCCCGCCCAGATTCGCGGTCAATGTCTGTCCGACCTCTGCCGTCCCGCTGATCGTAACCGTACCCTGCAACTGGGGCTTTGTCTGATCTTCCGGCGGCTCAGTCGGGCATGCGGTAAGGCCCAGGCAGACCAGGATTCCAATCACCAAGGCCCACCGTATAAATAGTAATCCTGTGACAACTGCCCGCTCCGGCAGCCCCAATACGAATCCCTTTGCCATTACACAACTCCTCAATGTTTACCCATGGCAAACCTCTTTTTATATTGCCAGCCCAAAAGGGCAAGTTTCCAAAGGACAAGTTTCCGGAGGAAACAGGTTCCGGAGGAAACAGATTCCGAAGGAAACAGGTTCCAGGAAACAGTTTTCTTCAACCACAGATCAACACTGACCATCACTTTGCTTCGACAGCTTTGTGCCGGCCTTGTTCGTCGTTTTTAACCACAGGCTCTCACGGACAAGGGGAATTAAACGCAGCGGGAAGCCGGGCAGTCCGCAAAAAAGCGCCGGACCCCGGACTGCCGGCGCTTTGAACCCGGCGGACATGGGGCCTGCTATCTGCCGGCTTTTCGGTTCCCGCGCCACGGGGGATGGTTCTCCGAACACAGAATGTAGAATCGCCGATGGCCCGGCTATTGTTTTTTATTCGAAAACACGTAAAAATCATTTTATGGACAAAATCTTCCCGCAAGAGGCGATTGATCGACAGTCGTTGAATGTTGGATGCATAGAAACAGCGGATCTCTTTGCCGCCCTCTCGGAGCGGGACCGGAAATTCATGTCGGCCCACGCGGGAATAATGCGGCTCCGGCAGGGGGACCGTCTTTTTTCCGGGGACGAGAAGGCCGAACATTTTTATATGCTGCTGGAAGGGAAGATCCGTATCATTCAGACCCGGCCGGACGGCAAAGAAGACGAGACGGCCTGCTTTGTTCCGGGGGATACCATCGGGGATTTCGACTTTATCCGCCGGGCGGCCTACAATGCCAGGGCGGAAGCGGTGGAGGATTCCTGCCTCGTCATGTTCCCCGGTTCCGGTTTCAGAATGGACGATCTTGCCTCGGAAGATCCCCGCGCCGTATCCCGGCTGCTCATAAATTCCATCCTGATGATGAACTCCCGGATCAAACAGAACCGCAAATTTATTGTGGAAAATCTGCCCGGTATGCAGGAACTCCGCCGCCGGTCCTACGAGGATCCGGGGACCGGGCTTTTGAAGCAGGCTTTTCTTGATGATGAGCTTAATTCCATCCTGGAAGATCCCACCACCCTTTTCATGATGAAGCCGGACCGGTTCAAAATCCTGGTGGATACCCGCGGCCATACCGCCGGAGATGAAGCCATGGTGCGTATCGCGGCGGTTCTGAAAAACGCGGCCCGCCGCCGGGGTGTGGGCTGGCCCCTGAGGTTTAAGAGCAACGAAACCGGCCTGGTTCTTCCCCGTATGGACGGCGTGCGGGCGGAAGAGGCGGCCCGTGAGTTGGCCGGTACGATAGCCGCCCTGGACCCGGTCCCCGCCCAAAACGGCCATCCGGCTTTTAATTTTTCGGTAACGGTTTCCTGGGCCGTGTGGCCCGGCGACGAGCCTGATTGGGAAACCTTGTTTCAAAACAACTACGCCCTTCTTCTTAGTACCTGGCGGGCCGGCGGCAATCGAATAATCCGGTATGGAAGCGCGGAGCCGGGCAATGTCTGAGATAAAACCGGAAGGCCTGGATTTAGCCCGTTTCAACGCGGTCTTGCTGCATTCCCCTTTTTTTAAGGACCTTACCGGACCGGAATACGCCGCAGCGGCCTCTTTTCTGGATTGCCGCGCGATTCCACGGGGAACCGTCGTTTACCGGGAAGGTGAGCCGGGCGGCGAACTTTACATCTGCCTGACCGGTGTTTTCAACGCCTCGGTGGGGCTCTCCGGCGGAGCGCGGCGCGGCCTTTTTACCATTAAACCCGGCGATTTTTTTGGAGAAACCGCCGTCATATCCCGGGAACCGCATGACATTACGGTTACCTCAGAGGAGGCCTCTTCCGCCGCGGTCCTCCGGTTTCAGGAATTCAACCGTATTCTTTCGGATTATCCCTTCATCGGCGTTAAGCTCCTCAGAAACATAAACCGGGTTCAAAGCGGCCGGTTTGAAGAATCGGCCAAATATATGGACGATTTGATACGATGGGGCGACACGGCCCGGCGGCCGTGCCGGCGAAAGGACAGGCCGGGCCCCAAATCCCGCGTGGCGGGATTTTTTTATTTACGATAAAGTACTAGTACTTTGTAAACACTAAATGACCAAAATACATGCCAACAAAGTCCGCAGATTACACTG
>JAIRSL010000040.1 GCA_031255475.1 Treponema sp. | reverse complement strand
ACTTCCACAAAGTGATAGGGGGTTTCCTGTCCCGACTCCCGGGCGGAACGGATCTTATCCAGCACCGCCGCGATGTTGCCCATCTGATGGGCGACCGCGATGCGAATTTTGGAGCCGTTGTTAAAGTCAACCTCCGCTTCCTTGACCCCTTCAAGACCCCGGACAGGCATGAAGTTCACGTTCCCCAGCTCTTTTTTGGTCACCAGGAAATAGGCGCTCCGTACGGCGGCTTCCATGACCCCTCCGGTAACGCCGAAGATGGTCCCCGCGCCGGTGTAGGGACCCAAGGGGCTGTCCGCGTCTTCCTCGGGCAGCGTCAGGATATCTATACCGGCTTGTTTGATCATCCGGGCCAGTTCCCTGGTGGTAAGAACTATGTCCACATCGTACCCGTGGCCCGCGCTCTTCATATCGCCGTTCCGTTTGGTTTCCCACTTTTTGGCGGTACAGGGCATAACCGATACGGAATAGACGTTATCGGCGCTTACCCCGGCCTTATCCGCCCAATACGCCTTGATCATGGCGCCCATCATCTGCTGGGGGGATTTGGCGGTAGAGAAATTGGGGATCATATCGTTGTAGTATTTCTCCATATAATCGACCCAGGCGGGACAGCAACTCGTTATGAGGGGGATGTCCGGGGAAACCGCGCCGCTCCCCGCCGCGTCCGTCAGACGCTTCACCAGTTCCGTGCCTTCTTCCATGATGGTGAGATCCGCGGAGAAGTTCGTATCGAAGACGGTCTTAAAGCCGATACGCCTGAGGGCGGCGTAGATTTGCCTGGTCACCAGGGAGCCCGGCGCCATGCCGAATTCTTCCGCCAGGGCGACCCGTACCGCCGGGGCGATCTGAACCACCGGGTGAAGCTCCGGATTATGCAGGGCGGCCCATACCTTGACGGTATCGTCCCGCTCGTAGATGGCGCCTACGGGGCAGTGGGCCGCGCACTGACCGCATTTGATACAGGGGCTTTCTCCCAACGGAGTGTCCGCCGCGGAGGCGATACGGCCTTTAATGCCCCGGCCCAGAAATTCCAGGGCCCAGACATTCTGCATCTCCTGGCAGACCTTGACGCAACGGCCGCAACGGATACATTTTTCGGGATTAAGAATGATGGCCGGATTAGTATCGTCTACGGGCAGACCGTTGAGTACCTTCCTGTAAGGACCCTCCCTGATGCCGAATTCAGCCGCCAATGTCTGAAGTTCGCAGTTCCCGTTCCGGGGGCACTGGAGGCAGTCGTTGGGATGGTTGGAAAGGATAAGCTCCAGCACGGTACGGCGCACCGCGATGATCTCCGCGTCATGGGTGATGACGCTCATACCTTCCGTTACGGCGGTGGTACAGGCCCTTACCATCCTGGGGGAACCTTCCATCCGGACTATGCAGATCCCGCAGGAAGCCCAGGGAGGCAGGTCCGGGTTATAACAGAGGGTGGGAATTTTGACGTTGACTTTCCTTGCCGCCGCCAGAATAGAAATCCCTTCCTCCACTTCAAGGGGAATACCGTTTATTTTCAGGTTAACCATGATTTCTCCTCATTTCCAAAATAGGCCCGGCCTAGCTCTTGATAACGGCGCCGAACTTACAGTTCTTAAAACACTCGCCGCATTTAATACACTTGGACTGATCGATGACGTGGGGTTGCTTCTTTTCCCCGGCGATACAATTTGAGGGACAGCGCCGGGCGCAGAGACCGCAGCCTATACACTTATCCGCCAGAATCTTGAACCTGACCAGGTGCTTACACTTGCCGGAACGGCACTTATGTTCCTTGATGTGTTCCAGATATTCTTCCCGGAAATTATTGACGGTAGACAGAATCGGGTTAGGGGCGGTCTGGCCCAGGGCGCAGAGACTGGCCTTGGCCATGGCCTTGCCGATGGTCTCCAGCTTGTCCAGATCACTTTCTTCCCCGTTACCGCCGGCGATTTTTTCCAGGATGTTAAGAAGCTGGGTGGTCCCTATACGGCAGGGCGAACATTTGCCGCAGGATTCGTCCACGCAGAAATCCATGTAGAAGCGGGCCACATCCACCACGCAGTCATCCTCGTCCATGACGATCATGCCCCCCGACCCCATCATGGAGCCGTTGGCCGTCAGGCTTTCGTAGTCTATGGGAGTATCCAGCACCTTTTCGGTGAGGATGCCGCCGGAAGGACCGCCGGTCTGGACGCCTTTGAACTTCTTCTTATCCTTGATGCCCCCGCCTATCTCGAAGATGATCTCCCGCAGGGTAGTGCCCATGGGGACCTCCACCAGGCCGGAGTTTTTCACCTTGCCGGTAAGGGCGAACACCTTGGTCCCCTTGGATTTTTCAGTACCGATCCTGGCAAGCCACGCGCCGCCCTTGGCGGTGATAACCGGAACGTTCGCCAGGGTTTCCACATTGTTGATGATGGTAGGCCGCTGCCAGAGCCCCTTGTTCGCCGGGAAGGGCGGCTTGGGAACCGGCATACCCCGGTTGCCTTCCACGGACTTGATAAGGGCCGTCTCTTCGCCGCAGACAAAGGCCCCGGCGCCCAGGCGTATCTCGACATCGAAATCGAAGCCCGAACCCAGGATGTTCTTGCCTATAAGCCCGTAATCCCGGGCCTGGGCAAGCGCTATGCGGAGCCGTTCTATGGCCAGGGGATATTCCGCCCGGATGTACACATACCCCTGATGGGCGCCTATGGCCTTACCGGCGGTGATCATCCCCTCTATGACCGAGTGGGGATCGCCTTCTATGGTAGACCGGTCCATGTAAGCGCCCGGATCCCCTTCGTCGGCATTGCAGATCACGTACTTGATGTCTCCCTGGGCCTTGCGGGCAAGGTCCCATTTGAGCCATGTCGGAAAACCCGCGCCGCCCCGGCCTCGGAGGCCGGAAATCTTCATTTCTTCAATGAGCTGTTCGGGAGTCCATTCAAAAAGAACTTTTTCCAGCCCCTGATACCCTTCACGGGCTATGTATTCGTCTATGCTTTCCGGGTTGATAACGCCGCAGTTCCGCAGCACCACCCGGAACTGCTTCTGGTAAAACTCGATATCTTCCACCGCGGCGGTTTTTTTCTTTGCATCGTCCTGCTTGTAGAGAAGCCGAGGAACCTCGCGGCCTTTAAGTATCTGTTCGGCGATAATTTCCGTGGCGTCTTTGGGCTGAACATCCACATAGAAGGATTCTTCCGGCAGCACCTTGACGATGGGCCCCCGCTCGCAGAAACCGAAACAGCCGGTCTTGACGATCTGAACCTGATCCTTGACCCCCAACCGTTCCGCTTCGGCAATGAGCCGGGAGTAAATCTCGTCTCCCTTGTTGGACTCGCAGGCCGTACCTCCGCAGGTAAGTATGTAATGATTGTATGCCATACCCTGCTCCTAACCCACAATGTCGGCGGCAGGCCGATCCAGAATATGGTTGTCCAGAAGTTCCCGGCCTATAATATGCCTGGTGATGATCTCCCGGGCAACGGCGGCATCTACCTTCCCGTAGATGACCCGCGGCATACCGGGAACAATCACTTCTACCGTGGGTTCCGAATGGCAGAGACCCATGCAGCCCGTTTGCCGGACCATCACGCTGTCCACCAGCTTTTCCGAATCCAGGGCGCTGATAAAAGCGTCAAGGGTTACCTTGGCGCCCGCGGCGATACCGCAGGTTCCCATACCCACGATAACCTGAATTTCCTTTCCTTCGGCGTCACGTTTGCGAAGGTCGTTTTTTTTGGTATCCCTGAGCTTCCTCAGGTCCTCCAAGCTCATTTTAGCCATTTTCCTCTCCTCTCACTCAAATTATTCTTGTCCTTCATCTTCCGGTTCATCTTCTTCTATAGAGTGAAGATATCGGTCCATCAGGATCAGGGAACCTGCTTCTTCCAGATCCCCTAAAACCTCGGTTAATTCCGACTTGCAAACCTCATAATGAACATTCCGGACCCCGTCGTCCAGGGAACGGCGTACCAGAATCTCTTCGGGACCGGCAAAAAGCAGGATAGTCCTGAACATCCCCGGCAGTTCCCCTACCGGAGGCGTATCCATATTGGCCATGTCGAACCAGGCGCTGATGGTGGTTCCCCGGTGTTTTTGGGATTGCAAATCCCAGCCGCCCCCCGACTGGAGGGCAGTCTGGATCAGAAAAGGGATGCCCAGCCCGACCTTACGGTGGGGATGTTTGATCCCATCGGTCATAAAGGGGTCTTTGGCCCGTTCAATTTCATCCTGATCCATACCCTTGCCGTTATCCCTGACGGTAAACCTGAACTCCTTGTCCGTCTCCCGGACATCCAGTTCCACACGGTCCGCCCCCGACTCCGCCGCGTTCTGGGTTATATCGGTTACAAGATCGCAAAGGGTAAAATGCACAAGGCCCCCGGATAACAAAAAGCAGCTGTCAGCCGTTCTTGTATTTGGCGATAATCTCCGGAAGCTGGTCCTTGGTCACCTTACCGTAGGTATCGGTTCCCACGGTAATGACCGGAGAAAGACCACAACAGCCTACACAGCGGACCGGATCGATGGAAAAGAGGCCGTCGTCGGTAACCCCGTCTTCGGAAAGGCTCAGTATGTTCCGGGCTTCCTCGATAAGGTCCTGGCCGCCTTTAAGATAGCAGGCGGTCCCCAGACAAACGGAAATCTTGAATTTTCCCGGTTTGGAGGTCTTAAAGAAATGGTAAAACGTAATGACCCCGTAGATCCGCGCCAGCGGGATACCGGTCATCCGGGCCAACCTTTCCGCCGCAGGCCGGGAAATGTACCCAAAGGTCTCCTGAGTCTTATGCAAAATCATGATGAGACTACCGGGTTTTACCTTCCATTCATCTATAAACGCGATGAGTTCCGAGGGGAAATCAATATTCCCCGCGCCGGTATCCTTTACCGCTTCCGATACTGCCATGAACACCCCCGTTCGAATAAATAAAATTGTATCTTTATTAAGAATGAGTATATTATACATCCGTATAATAAGATTAAGCAAGCGCGCATTGCCTGATAATTAATTCAATATGATGTAACATCTAAATAATTACTATATTCTGTGGGTAAAGATGTTTGAGTTTGGTCCGCGCATACGCTGTGATGAATTGCCGGTCCACACCTTTTTTTCTGATTCGTAGCGAAGGGTTTCATACCCAAAAGCCCGCACACCGGTTGGCGGGGGTTAAAAAAACGCCGCCCTGGTTTGGGACGGCGGCTGTTACCGGATTATCGGCGGTATGCCCGTATAGCGGGATTACCAGCCGGAGGTGCCGTGGATGGGATCGTTGTAGAACAGATCGTTTTCTCTCACGGTGTTTTCTTTGAGGTGAGCATCATCAATATAGACCGCATGGCCCCTCCCCGTCAGAATAATCATGTTTGATTCGTTCACTACTTTATTCTTCTTTTCCGGGTCGTTTTCGTCAAAGCCGTAAATTATACCGCCGGTCATAGTAAACGTGCCGGCGTACACGAATACCCCGCCGCCTTCGGCGTTGGTGGCGGAATTATCGGAGATTGTCCCGCCGTTCATGGTAAACGTACCGCCGCCGTCACGAATACCCCGCGTATTCTATCCGCCAAGCTCTTGGTCCCCCTACCGCCCCGTTCCCGTTGGCCGTCCCGTTCCAGGCGCCGGAAAAGTCCGTGTATTCGTCTTGCGCCAGGTCGTTTACCCCGTTCCGGATTATCCACACCGGCATGTCCCCCTCGGTAAACGCCGACCTCAACTCAACAGTCTCCCACGGGCCTTTCGCCGTCAGGTTAAAGGGCACGTATTTCATCTCAAAGTTCACCGCTCCGGTTGTCCCTATCTTGGCAAACCCGTTCGTATAGGTCCCTATAGACCCACCGACAACGT
>JAIRSL010000024.1 GCA_031255475.1 Treponema sp. | reverse complement strand
GCCTTCCACAATCAGTATGCCCGCGCCGAGCATTTTGATGTGTACATACTTCCAGTCCGTACCATTGGGGGTCGGCATATCCATGCCCACCATCCCTGTTTTTTTCTCCACGAACCAGTCCGCCAGTTCCTTGGTAACATAGGGAAAGCCCGAGAAAAAAGACGCATCGGGAAACTTCTTGTCCCATCCCGTATGCAGGAGAACGGCGGCCCCCTGATCGATGTACTTTTCATAGGGCGCCATGTCGGCGGGATGTATGGGATCGCCGGGTTTCTTTGCCGTAAGATCCGCCTTTACCGCCCGGACCACGCACCTGTCCAGGGAAACCTCGTCTATACATTCCCCCTTATTGAAGAAATGCCGCGCCGCGTCCATGTGGGTACCCTGATGGGTTGACGTGGTAAGCCGCGAAAGGTTGTAGCCCAGGGTTTCTACGGAACAATGCCATGTCAGCGACATTTTCGGGTCCATGGGCATAGTGGGCGCTCCGTCAAACATGGGAGCGGTTAAATCGATAATTTTCATACGTCCTCCTTCAAACCGGCAGAAGCCGTTTATATGCCCGGCACCTTATAAACGCCCGCGGCTTTCCGATAAAATCAAACCGTTTTGAGTATTACCGGCCAAATTGGCGATTTTGCCCAATCCTTCGGATCCCGGCGCGAATATCAAAATTAATGTCTTTAAAAACCGTAACGTTGCCGAAGGTTTAAGAAGATACAAGCTGCTTCCTAATAGCATATTTTATTATATCCTCCGTTTTTCCGATAAAACAAGGAAAAATTTGGTATGTTTTTTATACCGGATTGTCATACCAAATTAGTAAAAAACGGTAAAACATGAGTTCCCCGGAAGCACGACGCCGGATCGAAGGGCCGCACGATCGTACCGGCCGGGGAAGCCGCTATACGTCGAACTCCGCCCACCTGACCCTGCCCGCCCGGATTACGTCCCGCAGGCGTTTCTCCTGATCGCTTAAACTCCGGGCGGATCCGCTTTTCACTTCCAGAAAGACCACCTCGGTAATGGCCTTCCGGTTCATTCCCTTAAAAACCAGAAAGTCCACCGGCTTTCCGATGAACCGGCAGTCTCCGGGATCAAAGGGGAAACCCGGCAGGAGGGGCGCCATCTGCTCCGAGACCAGGCCGCCCAGCACCGCCCTGGACGCCTTGAGCCGGGCTTTGACGATTTCTTCGACCTTGCGGCCTTCCCACTCGGCGGCCTCCCGCTTCCTGCCGGCCCGCATACCCAGGCGCAGGCCCATGATGAGAGAGGCGAGGCAGAAGAACAGGCAGACGCAGAAGAGGACGATAAGCTGAAGATCGGGATTAAGATTGAGGCGTTCCGCCATCAGGGATTCCATAGGGATACTGTGGCACGAAACCGGGGCAGTGGAAAGGCCCGGCAAAACAACGGCGCGTTATCCCTTAATCGTAAACCGCACCGGATACCGGTAGCGTACCGCTACGGGAACCCCGTTGGCCTCCGCCGGCGTTCCCCGGAGCCCCCGGAAGGCGTTGACCGCCGCTTCCCCAAAGCCCCGGCCGGACGGGTTTTCCCTAAGGACAATGATTTGCTTGACCTCCCCCCGGCGGTCAACGAAAAGTTCAAGGTACACCGTACCCTCAATGCCGGAACGCAGGGCAATGGCGGGATAGACCAGAGAAGCGATGATTTCCCGTTCCGAAAAAACCGGGGGAACAGAAATTCTGTGCATGGGCAGGTAGACTTCCTCTTCAGCATCCGCCGCCCGGACAGAGGAATCTTGGGAAACGATCAGGGTTCCGGGATCGACCAGGACCTGATCTTCCGGCACTTCATCTGTTTCTATCATGGTTTCCGCGATAGTTTCCACGGCGTTTTCCGGCGCGGGCGGTATTTGCGGCGGAGGGGGAGGCGGCGGCGCGGGCGGAACTTCTTCCTCAAAGTCGGTGAGCTTCATCACCAATACCGGCGGTTCACCCGTCATGATTGCCGTGTCCACGGTGACGGCGAAGAAGAGCAGCAACAGCAGATGAAGTGCGGCAACGGATATGAACAGGACAAGGCGGGCCAGGTTAGTTTTACGCATCTTTTACAACAAAGCTGACAACCCGGTACTGGAGAAGCTGGAGAATTTCCAGAACCTTGTGGACGTTCGAGAACGGGGTGTCCCGGTCGGCGATAATGTGGAGGCGGGTATCCGGGGCGTTCCGGTAGAGATCGCCTACGGTGTTTTCGATAGTCGTAAGGGTGCAGGGAAGGCCGTCCAGGTAGATCGCGCCGGAACGGTCTATCCAGATTTCCGCGTTCTTTTCTGCGCTGGTCTTTTTTGCGGTTTCCGCTTCCGGGTATTCGATCTTGACTTCCCGGCGGTAATTGATCAGGGCTACCAGCATGATGAAGATGAGGAGCAGAAACGCTACATCGGACATGGAATTAAGAGGCACGATGAATTTTTTTCTGTCCCGGCGCAGTTTCATTGTTCCGCCTCCCCGTGTTAAGTTCCCTCTGAAGGAATTTTTTTTATTGTGAAGGAAAATGAGTCAATCGACAGTTTTTGCGCCAGTTCCACAAAGGATACCACCTGCTGCCAGGGAGCGCCGGGAGAAACCGTAAGAAGCACCGCTATGTTGGGGTTGTCGTTTACCGCGGAACGGATGGTCCCTTCGGCAGCGACGGCGGACCGGACTTCTCCCTGGTAGAGTATGCGTCCCGACTCGTCAAGTTCAAAGCGCAGCAGGTCTTCTGTCAGAATACGGCGGGTGGAATCCCTGGCGGGCAGGTTCATCAGAAAGCCCTTGTTTATGTTGAACCCGGCGATAACGATAAAATAGATGATGAGCAGAAACGCAATGTCGCTTGATGCGCTTGAATCGTCAAAACCTCTTCGCTTTTTTCTGGTCAGATTCACCTCGGCCTCCCTGATACCACGCGGCCGGGCCTGTTATGCATCGTCAACCGCGCCGGGTTCGGCCGCCGCCGCCGTGCGAATGCCGGAACCAGGACCGGCAGCGGCAAGCCCGGTGATAAGGTCCGAACAGGTTTTTTCCACATCGGCGGCGAATTTGTCAACAACGTGGCTGAACAGGGAATGGGCGATCATGGCAATGATGGCGATGATAAGCCCGAACACGGTGGTGATCAATGCCTCGTAAATGCCGTTGGCAACGATTTGGGCGTTTACTTCCGTGGCTTCGGCAATGGACTTAAAAGCCCCTATCATGCCTGAGACGGTCCCTAAAAAGCCGGTCAGCGGGGAAAGGGAACCCAGGGCGGTAAGGAAGTTGAACCCGTTCTCCAGGGAGTTGACGCAGCTTAGGGCTTCCGCTTCCGTTGCCCGCTCCATGCGCTGTTCCGAAAGCCCCGAACGGTTCACCAGGGTAAGGAGGATGCGCGCCCCCATGCGCCGTTTGGTAAGCCCCGCAAGATACTCCCGGGCGGCGGCAAGATCCCCGGCCTTGATAAAGCCTTCCACCCGTTCTTTCAGATCGTCAAGCCTCAGATTGTGGTACAGCAGGTAGACGGCCCGTTCCAGGGCTATGGCTATGGCCGCCACCGAAAAGAAAAGGAGGGGCCACATGAACACCCCGCCCATCCTGAACAGTTCCAGCAGCGAAAAACGTGTGGTTTCCTCCATGCGCGCCTCACTTTATTTGTACAAGCCTGATTTCCCTCGTCAGGGATTCTATTATACGATCCCATTCGTATAGAAGATAGACCCAGGCGGCGGCTTCTTCCCAATCACGGAGCATGGTCCCGGAATCCCGCACCGGCCGCAGTTCTTCCGGAAAAATCGCCCCGGTGTAGGCCGCGTTCCACCGCACGTCTTCTCCCCGGACCCAAACCGCCCCTTCCTTGGTCCATTCGGGCGGCCGCGCATTGGCCTTTACCAGTTCCGGGAAAAGGACAGGCTTCCAGCGTTTTTCAAATTCGCCTTGGCTCGCGTACTCCCGGTCCTCCTGATCCGGCCGCGCCTTCATCCATTCGACGAGGACGCGTATCCGTTCCTGCCGGTTCCGCAGGGCCGACGCCGCCTGATCCCCGGTGATGCGGGAAGAATGCCGCCGTATCCTGCCCGCGATAATATCCAGCAGTTCCGTTTCCCTGTTAAGGCGCAGAACCGCCGTCTCCCCGATTGCCGCCGGCGTAACCCGGAAAACCCCGCTCCCGGAAAGTTCCCCGGAGAACTCGTTCCATCCCGACAGGTTGGGGCAGAGGAACTCCAGGGAAACAAGGAAGAAGTTTCCCGCCGCATCGGGCTCGGATCCGACAAGGCGCAGGGTGGGCAGAGCTTCGACCCCTATGGCGATAAGACCCTCCCCGTTTTTGCGCAGCATTTTTTCTACCAGTATCCCTTCTCCCGAATCCGGCGCGGGTGTTTTTTCCCGCCTCTGTTTTTTACCCCCGGTCCGGTACACCGCCGTTTTCTTCTCCGCAAACGCCGATCCGTCGATGACTTCCCCGGTCTTTTGCATCACCGTGGAACAGCCCGCTGTACATAACAGAAAAATCAACGCGGCAAAAACAGGCGTTGTTTTCATATTAATAACTCCATTTGAAGCCGCAAGACGGCATGGGGATGGGCAGCCCGTAAGCCGCGGCATTGCTCCCCGTGTCTACTCTGCCGGTGTACTCGTTAAACGTGGTAGCGGAACTCGCAACGACAAAGATGGGGGCCAGGAGGTTTTCTACCCCTATGTAGATTTCCGTCCTGACCCTGCCTTTATGGTCAAAGAGGAAGAAAGAGAACTTTACGTCCAGGGGAAAGGACCATACGCTCCGCTCGTTCTCGTCATACCAGGAATCCCGGCGGTACTTCTGGATGATGACGGGCTTGCCGTTTGCCGGTACCGGCTGGTAGTTCTCATTGATTTCCTGAACGGGGTAGGAATAGATTTCGTCCCCTATCTTAGACGTAACGCGCCCGCTGGCAAAGCCGAAGCGGACCGCGATGTTAAAGTGGCGCAGGGGTTTGATGTTGAGAACCAGGTTAAAGTTGTGGAACCGGTGGAACGAAGGATAGTACCACCGTTCGCCTATGCTTTCCGTACTGCCCATATTGAGTCCCTGATCTCCGGTCTGGGGATCCATGTATTTCGCCCAGTTGAATGAATAAGAAATCCAGCCGTCCCAATACCGGGATTCGAATTTTTGCAGATGGAGATCAAAGCCCCACACGTTTCCCACCCCGTCAAAGGAGAAGGTGGGAGTAATCATATTGCTTGACGTGGTATCCGCGGTGATATACGCACGGTCAAAAACACGTTTGTAGTAACCTTCGATAGTAAAACTGTAACCTTGCGCAAAATCAACCTTGGTCCCGACTAGGGATGTCCAGGAACGGTTCATCTTCATGTCGTAATCGCCTATGCCGCTGCTTTTTTCGATAAAACTGACGGTCTCATTCATGGAAGAAAAAAGTCCCGTCCCCGCAGTAACCGTAAGCGAATCCAGGGCGCCCCGGTTTTTCAGGATGCCGAAATCCAGGTTGAGCCTGGGGTTCAGGGCCGGCCTGGTTTGGACGCTGAAATCCCTTCCCAAAAAGTACAAGTGATCCACCCTGAGGCCCAGTTCCGCCCCGAACTTCTGATTCGGCGAGGCGTACTCCACAAGGCCGTAGCCTGAGGTGGTAAACCCCTGATTGCGAACATCCCCCACATACCCCACAGGCCGGATAAGCGCCGCATTGGGAATATCTTTTATAGGGAATTGATCCTCCGGCAGCAGGGATTGTATCCACTGCGGCAGATCCGTTATAGAGGTTTCCAGATACATGCCTATGTTTTCCCGCTGTTTCCACAGGGAGTAGAGTTCCTGCACTCCCGCCGCGGCGAGAAACCCGCGCCCTAAATCCCAGTCCAGATCCAGCCGTCCCTGCGCGTTGGCAACAGTCATGACAACATCCATGTCGGCGTTTGCGTTGGGGGCCGTGTAGGACTG
>JAIRSL010000274.1 GCA_031255475.1 Treponema sp. | reverse complement strand
GTCCGTCTGGAATACCTGAAGACGCCGCTGACGGTCTGCAATTTTGTTGCCCTGGCCGAAGGCAAGATGAACGCATCCAGGGAAAAACCCTTTTACGACGGCCTTACCTTTCACCGGGTTATCGCCGACTTTATGATCCAGGGCGGCGATCCCCTGGGCAATGGCACAGGCGGTCCCGGATACCGCTTTCCCGATGAAATCGATCCCGGCTTAAAGCACGATGGTCCCGGAGTGCTGTCCATGGCCAACGCGGGCCCCGGAACCAACGGGAGCCAGTTCTTTATCACCCATACGGCGACTCCCTGGCTGGACGGAAAGCACACGGTTTTCGGCCGGGTGGTCCTGGGCCAGGGGGTGGTGGATGCCATACGGCAGGGGGATACCATAGAGAAGGTCACGATTATCCGCAACGGCCCGGAAGCCAACGCATTTAAGGCGGATCAGGAGGCGTTCGACGCCCTGCTGCGGGAAAAAAACGCGGCTGCTGCTACGGCGGCCCGCGTCCTTCGGGAAGAAGCCCTCGCCGATATTGCGGCTAAATATCCCGATTTAACCCAGACTCCCTCGGGGCTCCGGTATACCATCCTCAAGGCGGGGAACGGGGAAAAACCTTCGGCAGGGGCGGCTGTAGAGGTGAGTTACAAGGGAATGTTCCTGTCCGGGGAAGTTTTTGACAATTCCGATTTTCACGGCGGTCCAATGGAACTCCAGGCGGGCGTCCGGCAAGTGATTCCCGGCTGGGACGAGACTCTCCTGGACATGCGCCGGGGCGAAAGACGTTTGGTGGTCATCCCGCCGGAACTGGCTTACGGCGACCAGGGCGCCGGGAATGTAATTCCGCCGAATACTTTTTTGGTATTCGAGATGGAATTGGTCCGGATAAAGTAGCCCTATGATCGAACAAAGTTCCCCGGATTTTGTGGGGAGGAAGATTTTTTTTCTTTATCCGTCAAGAGTGATGCTGAGCGGAGTAGCGGAAGAACTTATCCAGCAGGAGTATGAAGTATACAAAGTCCGGGATCATGAAAAAATGCGGAATGTACTCAAACAGTTCCCCGAATCTATTGTGTTTGTAAATATTGACGAGGGTATACCCGAAAAAGACTGGGAGGCATGGATCCGGGGGATTATGAAAGATCCCGCAACGGCAAAGACGGAAATCGGGGTTCTGACCGCCACGGCGAACGAACCCCTGGAGCGGAAGTATATCAACACGGTCCGTATTCAATGCGGCTTTACAGTGGTAAAAACCGATGCTATGCCCGCCGCCCGGAAGCTCTACGCCATCCTTCAATCCGTTAACGCACGGGGCCGGAGAAAGTATATCCGGGTTAATACGGAAAGCGAATCCGCAGCGATGATCAACATTCCCCATAACGGCAGATTCCTTGAAGGCGTTATCAAAGACATCAGCGTAGTAGGGCTGTCCTGTACCTTTAACGAGGATCCGGCGCTCGAAAAAAATTCTCTGTGCCGGAATATGCAGATAAAACTTGGAAGTACCCTTCTTAAAGCCGAAGGGATCGTCTTCGGTTCCCGTGAGGATGAGTTCTCCAAGATTTATGTGTTTCTCTTTACCCAAAGAACGGACCCCGACATACGGACCAAGATACGGAAGTTCAACCAGTCTGTCCTTCAGTCCCGGATGGACGCCCATTTCAAATGAACCGCCGTATATACGGGTTCCGGGGACGGCGCTGAAAGAGCTTTCTCCGCTAGTACTTTGTAACCACTAAATGGCCAAACTACATTCCAACAAAGTCCGCAGATTACACAGATTAACGCGGATTTTTCGTATCAAAAGTATTCATAATCTGTGACAATCCGCGTAATCTGCGGACCGTATCTCTGCTGTTTAGCCTTTACAGGCCCTAGTACCCGGCGGCCTTATCCACCAGATTCTTCAGCGGTCCTCCCCGGACATACCGCTCCAGGTTTTCCAAGGCGATTTCAAGAGCCATCTCCCGATACCGGGGATGCCAGCCCGCATAGTGAGGGGTTAAGAGCACATTCTCCAAATCCCACAGGGGTGAATCCGGGGACAGGGGTTCCGTCTCCATCACGTCCAGGAGGGCGCCGCCTATATGACCGCCGCGCAGGGCCTCAATAAGGGCGTTTTCGTCGGTCGTAGCCCCCCGGCCCGCGTTGACGTACACCGCCCCTTTTTTCATAGCCGCAAATTCCCCGGCGCCGAAAAGACAACGGGTATCCTGTGTCAGGGGGAGGATGTTCACCACGTAGTCCGCCTGAGGCAGGGCTTCCGCCAGACGGGTCACGGGCATCACCGTGATATCCGGCTCTCCGGCTTCGGCGCGTCTGCGTACGCCGATGATCTTCATCCCGAAGATCCGGGCGGTTTTGCCTATCGTTTTGCCTATGGCGCCGTATCCCAGGATGAGCATGGTCTTGCCCTCCAAAGTCGCCAGTTCGGCCTGTTTAAAGCGGCGCCATTCGCGCCGCTTTTGGGCGAAATACGCTTCGTGCAGCCGCCGAATCCAGGTGAGGATCATGCCGAAAACATGTTCGCTTAATTGCCGCCCGTGCATTCCGGATGTATTCGTCAATATGAAGGGAAGCGTCTTGAGTTCCGGAATTTGCTGAAGGATATCCGCCCCGGCGGACCAAAGCTGAAGCCATTTCAGGCGGGGCATACGGGGTATCAGATCAAAAGGAATATCGCCGAAAGCGATTTCAACGCGATCCGCCGCGGCCTCCGCCGTACCTCTGTCCAGGGTTATAACCAGTTCCCGGCCGTCTCCGACTTTGCGGATTTTTTCACAAACATCTTCAGGAACCTTTTGGGCCGCCCAAAGAATGATGCCTTTTTCATTGTTTTCTTGCGTTTGGTTCATAATAAGAAACTACCGCAAAATCTTTTTTGATACAAGACCGCCGGGCATCCGTTGACGGGGCCTGGATCTTTTACACCCTGCCCAGGACTTCCATCATGGCCCGGCGTTTTTTATAGAGGATCCGGTATTCGTCGATCATCCCGGCTACGACCGCGCCGCCGTCAGGTATATCGGCCATCTTTCTGAGTATTCCGGCAATGTATTCGTAGCTGGAACGGCCGACGTTGTCCGCCGCGTACTTATCCACGGCCTTCCGAAACAGGGCAAGGGTTTTTGCGGGAAAGGCGTTTGCAAAGACGGTGTAATATTTATTCAGGCGGTCCACGGAGAGATGCTTTTCAATATACGCCAGCAGCCGTTCGGCCGATTTTACGGCGGTCAGGACATTCGCAACGGAAGTGTTGAAACCCCGCCCGTTCTTCTGGTAATGGGCAATAAGGTCTTCCATGGCATCCGCCCATTCGCCTGCCGTAAAAGACGATTTGTACAGGGCAAAATAATCCGCCCTAAAACGGTCGTCGATGCATAAACGGGAAAGATCGCGCAGGGCCGCGGTATCATCTTCTTTCCGCGCGATAGTCAAAAGCAAGTCGTCCCATTCGGAAGGATGCTGTTTTGTACCGGCGGCTTCATTAAGAAAATCGTGGATAAGTTTTTTTGCCGCGCCGTAATCGTGTTCCCCAATCTTCTTTTCGGCAAGGGTCTTCCTGAACGCGGGAATCCGGATGTTTTCTTCAATTATATTCCACGCTTTTTTATGTTTATGCCTGCTCCGGTAATAGTCGATTTTTCGCTGTAAGATTTTTTGAGCCGCATAAGAACTCTTGTCCGGCAGGGCTTCTAACTGGGCATCCTGCAATGTGATAAACGCTTCGGCGTCTATGATTCCCGTATCCTCTTGCGACAGTTCCAACAGTAGATCATTGAATTCGTCATACATGAAGGTTTCCGCATATTTTTCTTTCGGCAATTCTTCCATGCAATAATCAAAGAGTTCCCGGATATTTATCTTTTTAGACGCGGCGGCGCTTTTGAGGATTTCAAAAGGTGCGGTCTGATATTCTTCGTGTACCCAGTCATTCATATCGCCGCCTGAATTTTTCCGCCAGTACGCGAATTCTTCAATACATGCCTGGGCAATCAATACCGCTTCCCGGTAGTTGCGCCGTTCAAGATAATCGTGGGCCTTTTCGAACCATTGATCCAATACGTCGATAGTCAGCCAGTCTTCCTCGTAACAGTCATCTCCGTCAAGATCCATCGTTTCCAGCGCCCGGCGCAAAACGAGGGAATACTTATTCTGATGCGGGGTTTCTATTTTATGCGAAAACTCCAATATTACGGCATTGGTCAATTCGGGATTATACCGTATAAGCCGGGCAATAAATTCATACAATTCTTCCCGGCTTAAAATTTTTAACAGCTCTTCGGCGTTTACCGCGTTTTTTTTCCCGGCCTTTGTGTTTTTCGCTATCCGTTCCGCGATTGCGCTTTCGATCATGGCAATGTGTTTGCACGGATACCGGTCGCTTGGACAGGAACAGGAAAATCCGGTTGTTTTTCCTTCGCTGATAGTTATACGGATAGTATAAACCCCGTAATTACCCTGATATTTCGCCTGCCAGTGATTGGGGGATGTTTCCCGAAGATCGATTATATCAGTCATGCCGATGCCTCCGCCGTATACGAAAACTACTTGAATGATAGCATACATATTACGTCACGGCAAGAAATATCCCGCCGCCGGCGTTACGAAAAGTCCTCCGGCAGCACGGCGTCTTCCGGCGCCGGCACGGTTTCCCGGTAGAGTTCTCGGTTGAGCATGGACAGGATCAGGATTGACTGGGGAGGAAGCTGATACGGCAGGGTAAAGACGCCTCCGGGGAATTCCACCTCCGCCAGAAGCCGGCGTTCCCCGCCGGGAAGCAGCGCCTCAAGCCGTACCGGCAGGGGATAAGGGTTTTCCGGCAGGGTATAGCTGAAAAGGGAGAA
>JAIRSL010000282.1 GCA_031255475.1 Treponema sp. | reverse complement strand
GTGCCGAATACCCGGATCATCACGAGTTCCCCGTGCAGCCAGAATTCCTCCCAGGTCCCGTGCTGGGTAATAACGGCGGGGCCGTCATCACGGTGAAGAAAGCCGTCTTCCCACCATTCCTTATGGGTAAAGCCATTGGCGGATACCGCTGGGAAGGCCGCCGTCCCGGTGGAGGCAGCCTTCCCGCCAGTATTCAAGGTGGCCGGGGCCTTCCACCGCCGGCTGGGTGATCCGTTTCCCTTCCGGGGTGTACGAATCCCCGTCCATGAGCCCCCGGCGAAAACGCCGGATAACCCCGTCCTCAGTTACCCGGATTCCCTCAAGGGGAACGCCCCTTGAGTCCCGGCATACGTCATCCGCCTTGTTCGATTCGGCGTGGTACGATTGGGACCGGAACGGCACGGCGTTATTCCTTTGGTTCCCCGGTCATTTCCACGGTCCCGTATACCCGAATCATCACCAGTTCCCCGTGGAGCCAGAACTCCTCCCAGGTCCCGTGCTGCGTGATAACGGCGGGACCATCGTCCCGGTGCAGGTAGCCGTCCTCCCACCATTCGGTGTGGCCGTCAAGCAGTTCAATCGCCGGTTGCGCCTCCCCCTCAACGCCGGCCCCCCCGTGGAGGAGGCCGTTCCTGAACCGGGAAATATCCCCGTTCACGTTATAGTCCCCGTTGCAGGGAACGCCGGTTTCCTTGTTGCCCACCGTGGCCCCAAGAAATTTGAGGTACCGGGACCGGGAATGGCTTTTGTCGTTGGTCCTGAATTCCTCCATCTGTTCGCTCATCGCTTTGCTCCTTACGGTTCAAATCCCGTTTCACCCAGGGCATTGAGTATCTGTTTTCCCTGGAAGTACGCCTTGAGGCTTGCGGTTTTGGCCTCCTTAAAAACCCTGACCAGAAACCGGTAGGTAACCGGGTGTATGAGTTTCCGGTCTTTCTCGGCCTTGATGTAGGCAAGGTCCCTGCCGACCGCCCGGGCCTCTTCCGCCGATACGGTAAGTTTAACAGGTATCCCCATGCTATCCGTCCTCTCCCCCGGTTTCCGCCGCCCCCGGATGTTCGGAAGGGGCCGGGTCCGGCAGATCTTCCGGTCCGGGCCCGGCCTGTTCCGCCTTTCCCAAAATCCTCACGCGGTCCGCGGCAATCCTGATGCCGCTGTGTTTCCTGCCGTCCCGTTCCCATTTGTCCTGTTCAAGGCGGCCCTGGATGGAGACCATACAGCCCCTGGTAAGGCGTTCCCCAAGGCCCCGCCATTTTTCCCCGAACAGCCGGAAATCAAAATAATGGGGCGTTTCCGTCCATTCCCCATCCGCCAGGCGGGACCGGCGGGTTGCGATGGAAAACGCCCAGTAGGGCGTGTTATTCCCCGCAATGCCTAATTCCGCGTTTTTCGTGAGCCTCCCGATAAGGCATACGATGTTAAGGTCCGACATACCTACCCTCCTGACCGTCGGTATTTTTTGGCGTTTTCGCGCCGGTTCGCCGGTATGCTCATTCAAGGAGGTGGTATTTTTTGTCGAGCATGATCCATTGCGCCTTTATTTCTTCACGGGGCATCCGGGATGCAAGGGCCTGTGAGAAAATCGCCCATTGCTCTTTGGCGTATTGCTCTTTTATTTCCCCCGGCAGCATATGGAATCTCCTCTGCCGGGCTATTTTTTCCGGATCTTCCCGATCCCCCTTTTCCAGGCCGCATTCGGGGCATTGTTCAAGGTGAGCCGGATGCGCGGTTTCACAGGCCGGGCAGATTTTTTGCGGCGCCGGTGCTTTCGCCTTATGACGCTCATGTTCCACCGTGCGGTACAGGGCGGCCATGTCTTCTTTGGCAAACAGGGAAAAGTAAAGGCCCCGTAAATTGTCCGGTTTCCGCTTCCGGCATTCGTCGTAAAGCCAGGAAAGGTAATCGTCATCAAAGTTTTGGGCGTTAAGGTATTCGCAGGCCTTCGGGTAAAAGTGATCGGCAAAGACCAGTTCCCGGTTTATCCCGGCCAGGGCCGTTTTCAAAGTTTCAATGTCTAAAAATCCTGCTGCTGCTGCAAAGTTTTCCACCGGCCGGGGCATTTGCCCTTTTGGTATTTCAGCAGCAGCAGCAGGTTTATTATCTGGTTTAATATATGGTATCGTTGTGTGATATTTAGCACTTCCATTTGGGAAATCTCGCACTTCCATTTGTGAAACCGGGCGCATCCATTGGCCTTCGGGGGCGGATGGAAGCGGGACTTTTCCCACATCCATTGGCCCCCCGGGGCGGATGCCCGCCTCCTCTCCGGAAGGCGCATCCGGTTTTTTTCCGGTGTCCGCTTCCGGGGTTTTCGCAGGGGTCCCCCCGGTTCCCCTGCCGTTTCCCGATCCGTCTTTCCCCGTCCGCTCTTCTTTTTTGAATTCCCCCAGGTACAGGGTCATTACCTCATCACTTACCGAATACCATTGGGTCCGGTCATACTGGACGCGGTTATACACCCCCACCAGGAGTATCCCCTGGCTTCTCATTTTGTCGATAAGATGCCGTATCTGGTACTTGGAGAAATACGGGAACAGTTCCGCCCACGCTTCCATCGTGTTGTAGACCCAGTAACGCCCGTCATGGTAATTGACCCGGTTTGCCTTGTTCTTTTCAATCCAGAAACAGAGGTTCGTGAGGAACAGGGACTCGCTGGTCCCGAACCTGACCGCCAGGGCCAGATTCATGAAATGGCTGTGGGCCACTCAGAAGCCTCCCGAAGAAGGCAGCATGACTTCCGCCAGGCGGCCCTGTTCCAGGATCATCACCTGAAGGTAGTATTGGTATACCTTGTCGTTGAGATGGAACATTGAAGTCCGGTCCATAGTCCTCTCCTGTTCGTATGCCCGTCTGACGCAGCCCTGTTCCCGCAGACGCGCCAGGGAAAGCCGTATCTGCTTTTCCGTTAAGTAGGGAAAATGTTGCTTTCCAATGGGCACCGAGAAGGGTATCACCGCCGTCCCTGCAACCTGCATACGGCGGCATAATTCGGTCAGGATGAGCCCTTCCTTAATTCCGTACTTCCGGGCAAACTCGACAATTACGATATGCGTCTTCATGTCCATCCCTTGCTCCTTCATGCCCACCGGGGAGGCAGCCCCCGGACGGGAAGCCGTAACAGCGGCTTCCGCTTTTCAGGATCTATCCGGTAGATATGGATGCGGTCGGTTGGTTGCAGTATAAGGGTGAGGCGGTTAATGTTTTTAAGCGAGGCGTATTCATGTTGGTCCAGGTAAAAATACTTTGACCTTCCCCCGAGCCGTGTCACATCCGGCGTCCTGTAATCGCAGGACCGGGGATACCAGCAGACGCT
>JAIRSL010000187.1 GCA_031255475.1 Treponema sp. | reverse complement strand
CGGCGATTCAATGGTAATATATATATGAATTCGGCGGAATCCCCAAAACAGGGAAAAGGATCGACTTTGGACCTGCGGCCGGCGTTTACGGAGCTTTTTGCACAGCGTCGAACTCACATAGAACCGATGTTCTTAGAACTTACGTTCTTTAGAACCCAGACTCTATAGTACTATGGGGGATTGTTTTATGCAATTCAAAGGAAACCGGATTAATAGGTTTGCCGGTATTCTATGGTTTTTTATCATGGCCGTAGCGGTTACCGGGGCCGTTGCTCAGGAAAATCCCGCGGGCCGAATTTTTTACGTCGACGGTTCCGAATTCACCCTAATTATAGAAGGGCATCAGGAAATCTATGGGCCCGGGGTTCTGAATGTTTCGGAGATGTCCCTGGGGAACGGGGATATGATACGGACGGGTCCGAACAGCTTTCTTGAGTTGCAGCTCCTGCCCGACGGGACGGGGATCAAGATTGCGGAAAACACTTCCGTTCAGTTAACGTGGCAGGAAGACGGCCTACCGGAGATCGTTGTTTCATACGGCCGCATACGGGTTGTTGTCGGACTGCAAGCCCGGGATCCTGCCTTGTACGTCCGGGCGGAAAACGGGGTGATCGGTGTCCGGAAAGGGGATCTCTGTTTTGACTATGTGATCTCCGAGAAGGATTCTCCAAATGATGAAGAGGAATTCCTCAAGCCTAAATTGCACGTATACAATTTCAGGGGCTTTTCGGAAATGGCCCTCTCCGGCGGTACCGGAACCGGGGCTTCCCTGCCTGTTTTTCAGAATGACCGGCCTGTCATCCCGGTAAACGAACGGGAAAGCGTTTCCCTGGAAGTGAACGCCTCCCTTGCCCTGATAGAGCGTAAACCTCTGGATATGGGGGTGGCCGAATATTGGAGCCTGCACAACTTTCGGGGGACCCCTCCCCTGCCCTTGCCGGATACGTCCCTGGTTTTTGACGCGGCCGCCCCGGTTGTAACAGCGGCCCCGCAGACACAACCGGCCGCCGCGCCGGAGCCGAAATACGATTTTACCGCTTCCCAGCGGCGGTTAACCCAGATTAAAAACGCCCTTATCATCAGCGGCCTTACGCTGACGGCCGCAGGCATAACGGCCCAGGCCATAGGGTATGCCGTTCTGAGCCCGAATAATCCGGCGTCCGCGCGGACGCAGGTCAACTTTGGATTTATACCTATAGGAATCGGAATATCGGCTGTTATAGCCTCGCTGTTTTTCAATCCGGCTTTTCCATAAGCAGGGGGTGGCCGGTGCCGCAGATAGAAATGAGCGCCCCCCTTTCCGTGCTGGACGGGACCGGGCATCCGGTTAATTTTGGCTGGGCGAGAAGCCCGCTTTTTGTCTACAACGATTCCCTTTTCCGGGGGCTCGTTCAGCGCGTCCTGTCTTCGGATCGGTACATCATCTTTTCCCCTACCCATCTCATCATTCTGGAAATCCTGGACGGCGGGTATCTTGGGTATGCCGGAATATCGGTGGTTTCCCTCAAAGACAAAAAACGGTCCACCCAGATTTTTCAGACTCCCTTTCCCCTGGGTTCCCTGGCTCTTCCCAATTCCGGCGAAAGCGGCCCCGTCAAGTTTCAGCGTAAAAAACGGGTCAAAATAGAATTTATACCCATGGAAAAGGGCATCAAGCTGATCAAGGTGGATATTCCCAAATTCGGGCACCATCGTTACCTTAGAGGGGCGGTGGTCCTGACTCCCCCCGCTCAGGCGGAATCCCTGGTTACCCACATGCCCTGGCGGACGGAAAAAAACGCCTTTATCCTGTCCCACCGGTCTCCCTGGTATGTCGCGGAAGGGGTAATGCAGTTCGGTACGGCGGAACTCGTCTTTACCAAGGGTAATGCCTGGGGAATCCTGGACTGGAACCGGGGAAGCCGTCCCCGGTCGGACATCCGTTATTGGGCCTCGGCCTGCGGCGTTTCAGGCGGCCGGCAGACCGGTTTCAGCGTGGGCTACGGTTCCGCCGATGGAAGCGCCGGTACGGAAAACGCCTTTTTTGTGGACGGCAGGCTGCACAAGCTGGATCAGGTTACGTTTCACATATCCCCTTCAAGCTGGCTTGATCCCTGGCGTTTTACGGGGAACGACAACCGCCTGGAAATGATCTTTACCCCCCATCAGGAGCGGGTTGAACGCCACCGCCTGGGTTTCCACGTCCTGAACCGCCGCCAGGTATGCGGCTCTTTTTCAGGAAGAGTGATCCTGGACGATGGGCAGGAACTGAAGTTTCGGGACCTTACGGGCATTGCCGAACGCCGCAAATCCCGCTTTTAAGGCCGGCGAACCGGAAAACCGCCAGTAATCCGGGATAGATTACCACCCGTTCATGGTTCCCCGCCCTTCCCGCCCTCATATCCCATCTCCGCCAGGGCTTGTCCGGCTTCGGCGAGTTCATCGTAGGGCACGGTCTTTTCCGCGTAAATAATCGAGTTCTCGTGCCCTTTGCCCAAAAGCAGGACCAGGTCCCCGGGCCTTGCCAGGGCAAAAGCCATTCTGACGGCGGCGGGACGGCCGGGAATAAGGAAGAGGTCTTCCCCCTCTTTCCGGCCCGGGCAACCGGCGGCGATCTCCTCAAGAATGGCCATGGGTTCTTCCCCACGGGGATCCTCGTCGGTGAGGATCACCAGGTCCGACCATGAGGCGGCGATACGTCCCTGCTTCGGGCGCTTGGCCGTGTCCCGTTCCCCGGCGGACCCGAAAAGGGCGATGATCCGGCCTCCTGTCTTGTCCAGCCTTTCCCTGAGGGGAGGGAATAGGGCCTCAAAAGAAGAGGGCGTATGGGCGTAATCCACCAGAACTTCAAAGGGCTGCCCCCTGTCTACGGCCGTCATCCGCCCCCGGACCGGTTTAAGGCGGGGAACCAGGGGCGCAAGGTCTTCTACCGGCATGGAAAGGATGCCCGACACGGCGAGGAGGGCCGCGAGGACGTTCCCCGCGTTGAAAGCGCCCGGCAGCCGGTCCGTGATGTCCAGCATCCCCCCGGACGGCCCGGCCTTCCGGACCCGGCAGCGGTTCCCCTCGGGACCGCTTTCCATTGACGTTACCGCAAGATCCGCCGCCTTTCCCGACGCGCTGTAGGTGTAAGTCCGCATTTTTGTCGCCCCGGCAAAGTAAGGGGCGCTCCTGTCGTCGGCGTTTATCACGCCGAAAGAAGGGATTGCCGCCGGTTCCGTCCCCTCCCCGCCCAGGCGCTTGATATGCGAAAAGGCGTCTAAAGCCCTGAACAGGTTGGCTTTGTCGTGACGGTACTGTTCCCAGGAACCGTGAAATTCCAGGTGTTC